>CANQMJ010000051.1 GCA_947624945.1 uncultured Clostridia bacterium
AGCGGAATGATCGTGACGAATCCGAACGGCGGAATGATAGAGCCGAGAACATTTCATGACTATTACGAAGCTATCCTGAAGCTTGCGGGACTTCGGCATCTCACTTTCCACGCACTGCGTCACACGTTTGCATCACGTGCGCTCGAGCAGGGAATGGACGCAAAAACACTTTCTGTGATTCTCGGTCATGCTTCGGTGGCGTTTACACTTGACAGGTACGCACACGTGCTCGTAGACCATAAGATCGAGGAAATGAACCGCATGCAGTCGCTCTATACTCATCCGGCAGTTATCACGCCTAACACAGCAAATGTTTCACTCGGTAATTCGACGCCGTAACAGGCGAACAGACAAAGAGCATGGGTGCATTCGCAAACGAATGCACCCATGACCTTACATATATTTTTTTGCCGCATATATCAGGAAAATGCCGTGTATCAATGTCAAATCAAATGAAAAATGAGCTTTTTGCGGCAAACATCGAATTTAGCATTATACACAATCGGCAAGTTATAATTTGTGCGTTATCACTATTATTGTAATGAAAAATGAGGGGTATTCAAGGGGTATGAAATTGCCTTTTTCCTCCACTTTCGCCTCAAATAACGCAAAAAACAGCCTGTTTTGCACCAAAACAAGCTGTTTTTTTTAATTGCGGAGGCAGGATTTGAACCTGCGACCTTCGGGTTATGAGCCCAACGAGCTACCGGACTGCTCCACTCCGCGATATATTGCCGCTGACCGGACTTGAACCGGTACGGATTTTACTCCGGCGGATTTTAAGTCCGCTGCGTCTGCCGATTACGCCACAGCGGCACGTTTCCGTGTCAGCGTGATGTATTATAGCACATAAGGCGGCGCTTGTCAATACCAATTCACAAACTTTTCGTTTTTTAAAAAACATTACTTGCATTTGTCGAAAATATGTGCTATAGTATAATTTGTATAATTATATCATGATATGCAGGAGTTCGGCGAATAAGCCGACATCGTGGAATGCTTAAAATAATACACACGGGCGACATACATCTCGACAGTCCGTTTTCGGGTCTTGACGAAAAGCACGCCGAGACGCGGCGGACTGAGCTGCGCGGGACGTTTTCGTCGCTTATGACATACGCGCGCATGAACGGCGTCGACATAATGCTCATAGCCGGCGACATGTTCGACCGCGGATTCGTCACGCGCGAAACGATCGCGCTCGTCATGCGCGAGTTCTCGCGCGTTCCGTCGTGCCGGATAATAATAAGTCCCGGCAACCACGACCCGTACACGTCCGACAGCGTGTGGGACAGGGTCAGATTTCCCGACAACGTCTACATATTCGACAGCAGTACGCTTCAGAAGTTCGAATTTCCCGAGATAAACTGCGACGTGTACGGCTACGCCTTCACGGGCGAGACGATGACGACGACGCCGATAACGCACGCCGACATCGACGGCAGGCTCCATCTCTTGTGCGCTCACTGCGACCTCGACGCGCCCGCGTCCGTGTATGCGCCCGTGACGACGTCGCAGCTCGTCACCTCCGGTTTTAACTATGCCGCACTCGCGCACGTCCACAACCCGCCCGAGCTGTCCCGTATCGGCAGCTGCGTATATGGCTACTGCGGATGCCTCGAGGGGCGGGGATTTGACGAAGTCGGCGCGAAAAGTGCGCTTTATATTGAAATGGAAGACGACGGAAAATGCTCGGTGCGCAAGCTGTCGTTCTCACGCAGACGGTACGAAGCGGTCGACGTGAACGTAACGGGCGCGCAGTCGACGTCCGAGGTGAAAGAGCGCATCATCGCCTCGATACGCGAGCACAAATTCGGCGAGGACGTTATGCTTCGCGCCGTTTTGACCGGCGAGCTGCCGCAGTCGATGGTGCTGTCGCCGCGCGCGGTCGCGGACGGCATCGACGCCGTATTCGCGCTCGAGGTGCGCGATGAAACGACGCCGGCGCTCAATACCGATTATCTGCGCGAGGACCCGACAGTCAAAGGCGCGTTTTACCGCGTGCTCGAACCGGCGCTTTACGATCCCGACCCGAAAAAGAGAAAAACTGCGCTCCGCGCGCTGCGGTACGGGCTCGCAGCCATGGCGGGCGAAAGCATAACCGACTGAGCATGCGCTATAATTATGATAAAATCTGTGAGAGGACGTGATACGGCATGGTGATAGAAAAACTTAATATCGTGTCGTTCGGGCACCTGTCGAACCGCGAGATCGTCCTCGGACCGAACATAAACGTCATCGAGGGCGGCAACGAGTCGGGCAAGTCCACCGTCGCCGCGTTTATAAAATTCATCCTCTACGGCATAAAGGACAAGGGCGACGTCGCCGAGCGGAAACTGTACATAAACTGGAACGGCACGACCGCTTCGGGGTCAATGACGGTATTCGCGGACGGCAAGCATATAAAGATCGAACGCACGCTGACCGTCGACGCCGAGTCCGGCACGTCGCGCGAGAACGTGCGCATGACCGATATCGACACGGGGCTCGCGCTCTATAAGGGCAAATGTCCCGGCGAGGCGCTGTTCGGCGTGCCCGAGGACGTGTTCGTCGGCACCGCGTTCGTGCGGCAGATAGGCGGGACGAGTCTTGACGGCGAAAAAATGAGCGCCGCCGCCGAGAATCTCCTTTTCTCCGCCGACGAAGCTGTCAACACGAAAAAAGCCGCCGAAAAGCTCGAGGGCGTGCGCCGCGGACTTTTGCACAAGAACGGCAAGGGCGGCTCCATATACGAAAAGGAAACCGTCCGCGATAAGCTCTCCGAAGTCCTCGAACGCGCGAAAAAATCGTCCGGCGACCTCATCGCCGTCGAAACGTCGCTTTCGGAGCTGAACGAGGCGCGCGAGGTCGCGATAAAGAACCGCGAAAAGACGCGCGCACGCGTCGCCGGATATGAAACGGTGATGAACAAGCGCCGCTTCGCCGAGCTCGCAGCGGCAAAGGACGAGCTTGCATCGCTATACGAAAAAAAGGACGCGCTCCTGCGCGAAGGCGTCGTCAACGGCAGCTTTCCCGACAGCGCATACATAAACGAACTGCGCACCGTATCGGGCGCGATGACGGCGACGAGCGCGTCGATAAACACTATATCGCGCAGTCTCGACTCGCTGCGCACCGAAGAAGCGTCCGCGCCGGACAGAATGCTTTACGAAATGTTCGACAGCAACGCAAACGCACGCGCCGACATAGGCAAGGAATTCGACGACCTGCATACGCAGAGAAATGTTCTCGGCATAAGCTCGCTCGTTACCGTCATACTCGCCGTCGCATGCGCGGTGATAGTGATACTTTTCAGATCGGTACCGAACGTGGTGATATGGCTGTCCATCGCGACGGCGGTACTCGCGACGGCGGCAGTGCTTATGGCGATAGTGTCCATACACGCCGAAAACAAAGCCGGTAAACGGCTGCAATACTACGGCGCCGACGACAGAAAGCAGCTGCCCGCGCGGCTCGACGAGCTGTCGGAGGGTGCGCGCGTACACCGCGAACTCAACGAAAAGATCGCGGCGACAGAAGCCGAAAGATACGTGCAGTACTCGGTCTATGACGACGAAAAGGACGAGGCGCGCGAGCTCCTTCACAGGCGCGGCATCGACGTCTCCGACGACGGCGCGCTTGCGGGAGCCGTCACAGACGCGATAGCGAACTGCACATCGCTCTATGAGCGCGACCGCGCCCTCTCCGAGGAGATCGAGCGCGCGCGCGGGACTGTCGCCGTACTCGAGCAGAGACTCGAATGCGTCGACGAAAACGAGGTCATGGAGGCGGCGAAGCTGATAGACGAGAGCGCATATGAGTCCATATCCGCCGCCGACCTGCGGCGCGAGCGCGATTTCACCGAAAACGCAGTGACAAAGCTGACCGAGCGCATACACGAGCTCGAGCTGAAGCGGACCGAGCTGATGTCGCGCCGCGACGACCCGTCCGCTATCGCGGTGAAGCTTGACGAGTTGAACCGCGACATCGACGACGACAGAGCGCGCCTCGACGCGTGCGTTCTCGCGATAGAATCGCTCGAACGCGCGGGACGCGAGGTGCGCGAGAGCGTGGCGCCGCGTCTGCGCGAATACGCGCGCAACTATCTCGGCACGGCGACGGGAGGCAAATACTCCGAGCTGTCGCTCGACGGCGCGTTCTCGATGTCGCTGTCCGCGGACGGCGCGTACCGCGACCTCGACAATATGAGCGCAGGAACGTGCGACGCCGCGTATCTCTCTTTGCGGCTCGCGCTCGTGAAGCTGCTTTACAGGCGAGAGACGCCCGCGCTCGTGTTCGACGAATCGCTCTGCCGCATGGACGACGGGAGAGCGTCCGCGATGCTGTCGATGATAGCAAGCGACGGCGCGCAGGCGCTGATACTGACGTGCCAGACGCGCGAGAGACGGCTGCTCTCGTCCGTATGCCCCGACGCGCACATCACGATACTTCAATAAAACCTATATCAGAACTTGACAGTACCGGCGTCGGGGTGTAACATTATCGCAAAGGGCGATGATGCGCCGCGCGCCGGTATCGCTTTTTGCGGAATCTGAAAAATATTTTGACTTTTTTCTATAAAACCTTGCATATGACGCGGCGTCATATGTTACACTGACGGCGCGACACGGAAAAACGGCGCGTTTATTTAACGTATTCGGGAGGAAAGCAGGAAAATGATAGCGCAACTCGCACAGTATCTGTATAAGACCGTAAAGCTGGCATGCAAAAACGTGCTCTCGAACGTTCGCGAGTACGCGTGCTTTTTTGCCGCAGTCTTTATTATACAGGTTTTCTTCACGTCGCTTTCCATGGTGCTGTTCAACAACGATAAGACAGAGTGGACGCGCGTGTGCGAGGAATACTCCTATCACGCAGTGCTGTACGACCTCAACGAGACGCAGAAGGTGATGCTCGAAAACGGACGCGACACGGGACTTATCGTCTCCGGCAACGACGACGTTTACGACATCGTGCGCATGGTGGAGCACTACGACTTCTTCGACGACACATACTCCTACGACATGTACTTCAACTACAAGGGCTCGACAGACGATCAGATAGCGAAGTCGCGCGACAGATTCGACACGCGTCTGATAAAGGATATATACAAGATGAACGACACCGATCAGCACCCGACGCTTAAACACTCGCCGAGGCTGACGTTCTCGTCGTCCAATATGGGGTATAACAGAGCGTTTTACGCCATAGCGACAGTTCTTGTCGCGGTGCTGTCTGTGTTCCTGCTCGTGATGCTGTATAATATCAGGATCAACCACTACAAGTTTATCTACGGCATATACATGACGTTCGGCGCCGACTTCGGCAAGCTCTTTGAGACCGCGTTCTTTGAGATGTTCGTCATATCGGTCATAACGTATCTGCCCGCCGTCGGCGCGTCGACGCTGATATCGTACCTGATAATACATCTGCACGGGCTCCCGTATTACTTCTCATTCCCCGCCGCCGCGCTGACCGCGCTTTACGCGCTGATCGTGTTGCTCATATCTGTGTCGCTGCCGATGAGAACAGTCGCGTCGCGTCCGCCGATGACGCTGCTCGTATCGCAGGACAACTCGAATCTCGTTTCGTCGCCCCGCCGTTCGCTCAACATATTCGGCACGAAATTCCCGTTCCAGTACGAGGTGTTTTCGACGTGGCGCTTCCGCAAGTATAATCTGCGTCTGCTCGTCTCGGCTGTGCTGTTCACGTCGCTGTTCATATGCGGACTGTTCCTATCCGAGTTTACGGGCGTCATGCTGTCGGAGGAAAAGCCGCAGTTCACCGTCGACCTCTCGCCGACGAACATCACCTACGACGATTTCATGCGCGACGAGCTATACGCGATAGACGGCGTCACGTTCGTCAGCAAGTCGAACACGACGCACGCCGTCAGCGAGGTCAGCCACATGCGCGTGAACGCGGAAAGCACGCTGCCGAACTCTAATTTCGTCGTCCCGGGCAAGGACGCGGACAAGATGTACCGCATGTCGAGCGACGTAGAGTACAGAACGCTCGACGCGGACGTCGCGGCGGAGCTCGAAGCGCGCGGCTACGACTACGACGGCGACCTCTACTCCCCGCTGCGCGACGACAGATATATCGTGCTGTCCGATTCGATAATGAACACGCGCCGCCTTGACTTAAAAGTCGGCGACACCGTCGACTTCGCAACGCTCGTGCGGTTTACGCAGGCGATAGACAGCGGCGTATACGGCAAGGCGCTTCTACGTCAGCAGCTTGAATCCGCCGAGTTCGACTATCACGAATTCACCGTCGGCGCCGTCATACACGATATGCCGTCGATACTGTTGCCCGTATACTTTTCCGAAAACGCGTACAAGGAAGTCACCGGCAACGACGTCAACTATTTCAACCTTGAGATATACGTAGACAACAGCCTCGACGTCGTCGAGACGACGCGGATAGAAGACGAGCTTCGACAGTGGGCCGTCGATTACGGCGGCGCGAAGGTCACGAACACTCACGCCAACCACAGAAGGACCGTCGACGACGATAAGCAGTTCGACAAGATATTCACTCTTGTCGCATCGCTCCTTTTGACGATATCGCCGATGATATGGTTCTTCTCGCAGGCGCTCTACTACATCAAGCGCGAAAACGAATTCACCATACTCGAGTCGCTCGGCGCGCGCGGCTCCGACATACGAAAGCTCTATATCTTCGGCGGCATATTTATGGGCACGCTCGCGTTTTTGTTCTGCATAATCCTCGGCTACGCGCTCTCGTACGGGCTGTATCTGATACTCAATATCGAGGTGCCGTACTGGACGCAGACGTGGGTGCGCTTCGCGTTCCACATGCCGTGGTACGCGATAACGCTGTCTATAATAATGTCGGTGTCGTGCGGATTCTTGTCGGCATATCTGCCGTACAAATTGAATGCGCGCAAAAAATCAAGGACGCTCGCGGTCGATACGCTGAGCGGGAACTCGGAATAAATGCGGGGCGTGCAGCTGTACCGCAAAACCGGATCTCTCCATAAGTCGTCTTTACCGAAGCCGACGCGATGAAGGATAGGTCGTTAAATTAGATTTTGAGAGAATACAAAACATGGAAAAGAAAACATTAACTTTAGCCGATGGGCGCGCAATACTGCCGCTTTATTATGTAAATTTGATAGATGAACTGAATTTTATTGAACGCGATAACGCGAACGTAAAGGTGTGGATTGGCGGAGATGCGTTTGTGCTGAAACAGGATTTTCGTGGGAACCGTTCGGCGACGATATGTCCTTTGTCGGAAAAATGCGATATGCTCTCCGTTTTGGCTGAATTTTTGCCTGACCTCGCAGATGTGAGAATGATTTTTGTCGATGTGCAAGGTCTGATGGCGGAGACACGGGAAAAAATAATGTCTGTACTGAAAGCGAACGGGTTTTCGGCTCATGACAAAATCCGGCAGGAGTTTTTTCTCCCTTGCCCAAATCCGCAGCCGATCGACTCGGATATTCGTATCCTTACACCCGCCGACCGGGAGACGTTCATGCAGCTCGACTATGTGAAGGAGTCCTACCGTCCGCCGCTCTCCGTGCTGTTCGACGCGTTCGTTATCGACCACACCGAGCCGGGTGACATTTTAGCGGCTTATGACGGCGATAAACCCATTGGTTACATCTCCGCCGTGCGCCTTAAAGACAACATCTTTGATGTTGATCACTTGTACGTGGCTCCGGCTTATCGGGGCAAGGGTGGTGGGCACGCGTTTAGGCGCGGCTTATATCGGGCACATGGCGGATCTTAACTGTTCCGCGCTTTGGTCGAACCCGGTCAACGATGCGTCAGCGCGCATTGCAGAAAAGCTGGGATTCAATCTGAGCCGTGAGACAGTGTTTTATAGAAAAGTATAATCGGTATAAGAAAAAACACAGAGGACTGTTGTCGTGCGGATTCTTGTCGGCATATCTGCCGTATAGATTGAACGTGCGCAAGAGATCAAAGACGCTCGCGGTCGATACGCTGAGCGGGGACTCGGAATAAATGCGGGGGAAATTGTCATGACAGAGGGTAAAGTCGAATACATACTTAAAACCGAAACCGTCATAAAGCAGTATAAGCAGTACGACGAGATAATCACGGCGGTGAACCGCGTCAGCATAAGCGTGTACGAGGGCGAATTCGTCGCCATAATCGGCACGTCCGGCTCGGGAAAAAGCACGTTCCTGCACTGCTGCGCCGGACTTGACAAGGTCGACGCGGGACACATCTACATTCGCGGGCAGGATATAACGCAGATGTCGCACGACGAGCTCGGACGCTTCCGCGGCGAAAATCTCGGATTCGTGTTCCAGAAGCACAACCTTATCCCGCAGTTCACGGCGCTCGAAAACATACTCATACCGACCTTGATGTGCAACAAGGAGGACGGCTCGTACGAGGAGACGCTGCGCAGACTCTGCAAGACGCTCGCGATCGAGAACAGACTGCACCATCTGCCGAGCGAGCTGTCGGGCGGTCAGCAGCAGAGAGTCGCGATAGCGAGAGCGCTCATCAATATGCCGCAGATACTGTTCGCCGACGAGCCGACCGGCAACCTCGACCGCGCGAACGCCGACGAGGTGCTCGACCTGCTCATCAAAACGCGCGACGAGATAGGGCAGACGATAGTGATGGTGACGCACGACATGAAGATAGCGGAGCGTGCCGACCGCGTCTACCGCATGGACAACGGCGAGCTCGTCGTCGACCGCGACTACTCGGGCGGCGTGCCGCGTCCGCACCGTCCGCGCAATTACAACAGCGGACGGTGAAAGTTTCACCGTCCGCTTGACACGCGGCATTATATGTGATATAATCGAACTATCAAACAGGGGCGCTGCCGCAAGGCGGCTGAGACGGCGGATATTGCTTCGCCGGACCCGCGACCTGATTTGGGCAATGCCAACGTAGGGAGCTTTGAGGCTTTGCGGGTGCGCCCTTTCGGGTCGGCTCCCGTTTTTATTTTTCTTTGAAAAGGAGGGTGCGGCAAATATACAGACGGCGGGGGAGCGCCCGGCGTCGGTGTCATCACAGCGATGGGAAGCCGTGTTCCGGCGTGAGAGGAGGCCATCAAGTCTCGACCGACTTTTTCTACTGCTTTGGGGAAAGTGACGCTGTGAACGCCGTTTCCCTATATTTCAAAGGAGAATTTCAAAATGAACATTCACAACAAAACAAAAAAACTCGCGCTCTGCGCGATCCTCACCGCCGTCGCCGTCGCGGGCAGCCTTTTGCAGTTCCCCGTCTTAGGAAGCAAATGCGCGCCCGTCCAGCACATGGTCAATATCTTCTGCGCCGTGTTCCTCGGTCCGTGGTACGGCGTCGTGTCGGCGTTCATCGCGAGCCTTTTGCGCAATCTCTTCTCGCTCGGCTCGCTCATGGCGTTCCCGGGCAGCATGATAGGCGCGCTCTTGGCGGGCGTCACATACGCGGCGACGAAAAAGCTCAAAAACAGCTATGTCCGACTTATCCTGACGCTCGTAGCGGAGGTATTCGGCACGGGCGTTCTCGGCGGTCTCTGCGCGTACCCCGTGGCTTTGCTCTTCATGAACGTAGACGCAGCGTCAGTGGCGTTCTACGCTTACATCGTGCCGTTCCTCATCTCGACCGTCGCGGGCTCGCTCATCTCCGGCGTCATCATCGCCGTGCTCGACCGTGCGGGCGTCATGTCGAAAATGAAGAAGTCGCTCGAATGACCGACGTGCCTGTTTGCACATCACAACTATTTGAAAGAGAGGCGCGGGGAGAGAACGGTGTTCTCTCCCCGTCACATATATGTCCATAATTGAAACCGTACGCGGGCGCCGTCCCGTCGTACACTGCATAACAAACTACGTCACCGCCGAAGGCGTCGCGAACGCGCTCTTGGCGGCGGGAGCGTCGCCCATGATGACCGACGATCCCGAGGAGGTCGCCGACGTCGACATGATCGCCGACGCGCTCCTCTTAAACCTCGGCACATGGAGCCGCGCCCGCGAGCGCTCGATGGATATATCGTGCCGCGCCGCCAAAAAGCGCGGTATTCCCGTCGCGCTCGACCCCGTCGGCGTCGGCGCGTCGACGGTAAGGCTCGAAACGGCACATCATCTCATATTTGATATCGGCGTCGACATCATACGCGGCAACGCGTCTGAGATAATGACGCTGTCGGGACACACCGTCCGCGACGGCATCGACGCGGGCGCGTCGAGCGCCGACGCTACGGTCATCGCCGCTCGTGCGCTTGCGCGTTCCGCGCACGCCGTCGTCGCCGCGACGGGAGATATTGACATCGTCACCGACGGCGATACAGCTTACGCCGTTCACGGCGGCTCCGCGATGATGAAATACGTGACGGGCGCGGGATGTCGACTTACGGCTCTTACCGCCGCATATGCGTCCGCCGCAGACGGCGATATGATGCGCGCCGCGCTGTCTGCGGTCGGTGTAATGAACGCGTGCGCGCAAGTTGCCGAGGCGAGAATGACATGCGAAAACGCGGCAGGCAGCGGCACGTTCGGCGCGTATCTGCACGACGCAATTTTTACAATTACCGAAGAAACTGCAAAGGAACTTGTGTGCTATGAGATTCTGCCGTGAACATCTGACGCTTTACGCCGTCACCGACCGCGCGTGTCTCGGCGCGCGTCCGCTCACGGACGCCGTCGAGGCATCGATACGCGGCGGCGTCACGATGGTGCAGCTGCGCGAAAAATCGCTTGAGGTCACTGACCGCGGCCTTTTCCTCTCCGAAGCCGAAGAACTTGCGCGCATATGTCATAAACACGGTGTCCCCTTCATCGTCAACGATGACGTGAAGGTCGCGTTCGAGTCCCGTGCGGACGGCGTTCACCTCGGACAGGACGACACGGACGCAAAAGAGGCGCGCCGCATACTCGGCAATGACGCCATCATCGGCGTGACGGCGCGAAGCGTAGACGAGGCTGTCGCCGCTGAGGCGGCGGGAGCCGATTACATCGGCGTCGGCGCCGTGTTCGGCACCGCGACGAAAATGAACACGCGCCACATCGGCGTCGACGGACTGCGCGCGATAACGAGCGCGGTCCGCGTGCCCGCCGTCGCTATCGGCGGGGTAAATCTCTCGAATATAAACGAGCTTTCGGGCAGCGGCGCGTCCGGCGTCGCCGTCGTGTCAGCCATATTCGGCGCGTCCGACATCGAGTCCGAGTGCCGCGAGCTGCGGCGAGCCGCGGGAGGCATACTGTGAACGCTGCACCTTCCCTTTCCGCCGCCATATTCGACATAGACGGCACGCTTCTCGACTCGATGACGATATGGCACGACGTGAGCACGCTCTATCTGCGCCGCCGCGGCATCGAGCCGCCGCCGTCCCTCGTCGACAAAATTTTCACGATGACGCTCTACGAGGGTTGCGAATACATCAAATCGCTCTATAACTTCACCGAGACGGTCGACGAATTGATTGAAGCGGTGCTTTCCGTGATGCGCGACTTTTACCGTTATGACGCGCAGTTCAAATCGGGCGCGCATGAGCTTTTGCGCGCGCTTCATGAGCGCGGCATCCCGTTTGCGCTTGCGACTGCGGGCGAGCGCGAGACGCACGAGTCCGCGCTGTCGCGCCTCGGCGTGCTCGACATGTTCGCACACCGTCTTTACTGCTCCGAGCTTTCGACGTCGAAGCGCGAGCCGACGATATATCTCTGCGCCGCCGATAAGCTCGGATATGAGCCGCAGAATATCGCCGTATTCGAGGATGCGCTCTACGCCGTTCGGACGGCGAAATCTGCGGGATTTTACACCGTCGGCGTCGCGGACGCGTCGCAGACCGACGACGAGCGCAACGCCATAATACGCGAAGCGGACGAGTTCGTATACGATCTTTGCGATCTTGACATAAATATATTCGGAGGGCAAAGGAAGTGAAAACGGCGCTTACGATAGCGGGCAGCGACTGCTCGGGCGGCGCGGGCATACAGGCCGACATCAAAACGATGACGTGCTGCGGCGTATACGCGATGAGCGCTGTGACGGCGCTGACGGCGCAGAACACGACCGGCGTTACGGGCATTTACGAAGTCTCGCCCGAGTTTCTGCGCGCGCAGCTCGACGCGGTATTCACCGACATACGCCCCGACGCGGTCAAAACGGGCATGGTGTCCTCGTCCGCGCTCACAGACGTTATCGCGGACGCGCTCGTGCGCTACCGCGCCGAAAACGTCGTCGTCGACCCCGTCATGGTATCGACGAGCGGCTCGCGCCTGCTTGCGCCCGACGCCGTCGATACGCTCTGCGAGAGGCTCCTGCCGCTCGCCGCTGTCGCGACGCCGAATATACCCGAGGCGGAGATACTCGCCGATATGAAGATAGAGTCAAAGTCCGACATGGAGTCCGCCGCGCGCCGCATAGTAGAAAAGTGCGGCTGCGCCGTGCTCGTCAAGGGCGGTCACAGTGCGGGCGGCGCCGACGACCTGCTTTACTCTGACGGCGCATGCACATGGTTTCACGGGCGCCGCATCGACAATCCGAACACGCACGGCACGGGCTGCACGCTCTCGTCCGCAATAGCGTCGTATCTTGCCAAAGGCAAGAGCCTGCCCGACGCTGTCGCGTTCGCGAAGGAGTATATATCGGGCGCGCTGTCCGCGCGCCTTGACCTCGGCGCGGGACGCGGTCCGATGATGCACAATTTCGATATCAACAGCCGGTTTGCGGCTGAATAAACATAAACGGAGACTGTCATGAGAAACTATTCGACACAGATGGAGGCCGCGCGCCTCGGCATTATCACGCCCGAGATGAAGGCAGTAGCGGCGAAGGAGTACCGCACAGAAGAGGAGATACGCGACCTCGTCGCGCGCGGTCAGGTCGCAATATGCGCGAACAAGAACCACACATGCCTCGACCCTAACGGCGTAGGCTCGATGCTCCGCACGAAGATAAACGTCAACCTCGGCGTGTCCCGCGACTGCAAGGACTACAACATCGAGATGCAGAAAGTGAACGCCGCCGTCGAGATGGGTGCGGAGGCGATAATGGACCTGTCCTCGCACGGCAACACGCAGCCGTTCCGCCGCAAGCTGACGAGCGAATGCAAAGCCATGATAGGCACCGTCCCCGTCTACGACAGCGTGATACACTATCAGCGCGATCTTGCGACGCTGACGGCGAAGGACTTCATCGACGTCGTTCGTCTGCACGCCGAGGACGGCGTCGACTTCGTGACGCTGCACTGCGGCATCACGCGCAAGACCATCGACCAGATACGCACCCACAAGCGCAAGATGAACATAGTCTCGCGCGGCGGTTCGCTCGTGTTCGCATGGATGAGCATGACGGGCGAGGAAAATCCGTTTTACGAATACTTCGACGAGATACTCGACATATGCCGCGAGTACGACGTGACGATCTCGCTCGGCGACGCGTGCCGTCCCGGGTGCCTCGCCGACGCGAGCGACGTGTGCCAGATCGAGGAGCTCGTGCGCCTCGGCGAGCTGACGAAACGCGCGTGGGCGCGTGACGTTCAGGTAATGGTCGAGGGACCGGGGCATGTGCCGCTCGACCAGATCGCGGCAAACATGAAGATGCAGTCCACCATCTGCATGGGCGCGCCGTTCTACGTGCTCGGACCGCTCGTCACCGACATCGCGCCCGGTTACGACCATATCACCTCCGCGATAGGCGGCGCTATCGCCGCCGCAAACGGCGCCGCGTTCCTTTGCTACGTCACGCCGGCGGAGCATCTCGCGCTTCCTAACGTGCAGCAGGTCAAGGACGGCATAATCGCGTCGCGCATCGCCGCGCATGCCGCCGACATCGCCAAGCATATCCCGCACGCGCGCGACATTGACGACAAAATGGCGGACGCGCGCCGCACCTTCGACTGGGAGGGTCAGTGGGCGTGCGCCATCGACCCGGAGACGGCGAAGCGCATACGCGACGAGGCGAGACCCGAAAACGACGATTCCTGCTCGATGTGCGGCAAATTCTGCGCCGTGCGCAGCATGAATAAAGCGCTGTCGGGCGAATACATCGACATACTGTGAGCGCGGAAAAAAGGCACGCCGTCATCGTCGGCGGCGCGCCTATCTACAACTATGACGCTGTTCGCGCGTATCTGCGCACGGATGATTTCATCGTCGCGTGCGACGCGGGACTGTCGCACACGGACGCGCTCGGCATCGTCCCCGACCTCATCGTCGGCGACTTCGACTCGCACCCCCGACCGAATACCGAGATCGAGACTATCGCGCTCCCATGCGAAAAGGACGACACCGACACCGTTTACGCCGTGCGTGAGTGCGTGAAGCGCGGCTTTTGCGATTTTCTTCTGCTCGGTGTGTTCGGCGCGCGCCTCGACCACACTATCGGCAACATCGGCATACTTCTCTATCTCGACTCGCTCGGGCTGTCCGCGCTCGCCGTCGACGACGTCGGCGACATGCGCGTCGTGTCGCGCACGCCTGTCACGGTCGGGGACTGCGCGTATTTTTCGCTTCTCGCCGTTGACGGCATCGACAGCGCGACCCTGACCGTCACCGGCGCAAAATACAGCGTATCGCACGCCGCGTTCGGCGTCGAGTATCAGTACGGCGTAAGCAACGAGATAGCGGACGGCGCAGACTGCGCCGATGTCGCCGTCGAGCGCGGGCGCGTACTGCTTTACCGCGTGAGGTAAGGCGGCTGACAGCACCGTGCGTTGTCACGCGTGAGACAAACACGAAAAAAACGCTCTGCCTGTGACAAATCGGCGGAGCGGTTTTTATTCGATGCGGACCGTGAACTTCCAAACTCGCGCAAAGATTTGCATGATCGCGGTATGATATACTGTCCGTAAGAAAGGAAGGTGCTATGGACGAGTGGGTTTATGCGGCGAAAAAGCTGATCGAGTATATCGAAGATCATATCTGTGAGAAGCCGTCGCTTTCGGAAATTTCCAAGCATGTCGGTTATTCCCCCTGTTACTGCTCGGAACAATTCCACAGACTTGCAGGCATGACGATACGCGAGTATGTGTTTCGCAGACGCTTGGCGATGGCGGCTGTCGACCTGCGGGATACCGGTGTCCCCGTCGTAGACATTTCTCTGAAATACGGATTTTCCGATCAGTCGACTTTTACGCGGGCTTTTAAGTATGCTTACGGATGCGCACCGTCGGAATACCGAAAAAAGCCCCGACCGCTTCCGCTTGCCTGTAAAAAAATGCTTCTTCTGCCTTTCTTAAATAAAAATGACGGAGGATCATGTATGAGTATTTCAAAACCGTACGTCAGGGTGGAATATATCCCTGCTCACAAGTATCTCGGAGTTTACAAGGAATCAGAAACAAAAAACGGAAGAATTTGGCCTCGTCACGACTGCGACCTTGCAAGCGGGATAATCTCCAGCTTGAATGATTGCGACCTTGATTTGGTGTGTACCAGATTTACGGCGGGATGGGCGCACGAAAACGGGGAACGCAAATATTTCTTCGGCGCAGGTGTAAAGCTCGACTACAACGGCGAGATACCCGAAGGATTTGAGCTTCGGGGAACATTTCCGGGCAGCTATTACATCGTATTCTGCCATCAGCCGTTCGATTATCTGACGGAAAATGCGGAGGTAATGAAACGAGTTGAGGAGCTGGCATGGAGTTATGATCCGAAAACTCTCGGCTTTGAATGGAATGAGGACGAATGTCAGGACTATCAGCGGCATTATCCCGAGGTGCTTGGCTATCAGGTGCTGCGGCCGGTCAGAAAAACAGTATAGGCGGCAAAAGAGCAGGAAACCGTTTCGGTTTCCTGCTTTCTTTTTACACAGGCGCGCGCCGCTTCACATTTGCGCCGCATTGTCATATCATGTAGTGGGGCCCCTTCGTAGAGCATCGCCGATACGGCATGCCGGACGGTCGGTGCCGAAAAATTGGAGGAACCACAAATGAGACAAGATATATTCAATGATATAACTCCGCTCGGAGACGACGGGCGAAACGGCTGCGGGTGCGGCTGCGGCGGAATGAAACGCCACTGCGGTCCCGTGTATATCTCCGGCCCGATGGGACCGGAAGGTCCCGAGGGTCCTATGGGTCCCATGGGAGCGACAGGTCCGGCCGGACCGCGCGGGCCGATAGGTCCGATGGGTCCCGAAGG
>CANQMJ010000052.1 GCA_947624945.1 uncultured Clostridia bacterium
GTCGGGCTGATAGGAGAGCTCCGTAGCCTGCGTATCAGCGGGACCCTGCGTTTCGTCGCCGCCGGGAGCCTGTGTTCCGTCGCCGCCGGGAGCATTCGTACCGCCGCCAGAAGGAGCGTTGGTGCCGCCGCCTGTCGGTCCGTCGTCCTTGTCGCATGCTGCAAACGCCATGAGCATCATAGCCGCGACGAGCAGCAGAGCGATCAATTTCTTGGTCATTTTGTTTTTCCTCCAAACAAATTTTTTTGTCGCGGACGACCGCTCGGAACGGAATTCCAACGGCGCTGTCCTGTGATATAAGTAATTCTATCATAGTATTAGAGTTTTGTCAATCTAAAATTGATATTTTTCTACAAATTGATTTGAGCGGCGTAATTATTTGCAGTAAAGACCGACCGTGCGCCGCCCGACGCAAAGCAAAACGCGGGGCAAAAGCTCCTTTTCAAAAGAGCATTTACCCCGCGCATTTCATTTGTAATATTCCGCGAAATACGACATCGCCTCGTCCGCCGTGCCGCAGAATCTGCACAACGTCAGATTCGCCGCGTCCATGAAGCCCTCGTATACGGTGTCCTCGAGCAGCGCCCGAAGCGCGTCGTAGCAGCCGCCGACGTTATAGACCGCTATCGGCTTGTGCATCTGGTCGAGCTGGCAGAGGACGAGCGCTTCAAAAAATTCTTCATATGTACCTATGCCGCCCGGCAGGACGGCGAACGCGTCGGCTCCGTCCTCGAGCTGCGCCTTGCGCTCCCTCATCGTGTCCGTGTATATGAACCGCGTACACGACTTATAAAGTATGTCGCCCGTGTCGAAGAACGTCGGCGCGACCCCGACTATGACGCCGCCCGCCTCGTCGGCTCCGCGCGCCGCCTCGCCCATGACGCCGTGCGCGCCGCCGCCGAACCACAGCTCGTGACCCGCTTCTGCGAGCGCGCGTCCGAATTCATGCGCGGCGTCGAGGTATTCCCGCCGTATGCGGTCGCTCGACGCGCCGAAAACGCATATCTTCATTCGTAGTCCTCCTTTAATATATCGCATATCACGTCCGCGATGACGCGGTGCCCTTCCCTTGTCGGATGCGGGTCGAAGCCCGAAAACGTCGTCGTGCCGCCGACCGTTCCCGCGTTGACGAGCCCGTATCTGCCGTCAAACGCCGCGTACACGTCCGCGACCTCGTAGCCGAGCTTGTCGGCGTTTGCTATTATTATATCGTTGAGCCTGCCGACGAGCCTGTCGGACTCGTCCGCCATCGTCGTTTTCACGACGGCGAAGTCGAGCGTCAGGTCGAAATTCGCATACGGACTGTAAACCGTCTGGAATATTATCCTCGCGTCCGGCGCTTTCGCGCGCAACAGCGCAATGATGTTAGGCAGATCGCGCTCGAAATCGGCGATGCCCGCCTCCGTTTCCTCCGTGAAGCTCGCGTAAAGCGCCGTGTTCAGCTCCGCCGCCATATCCCTGTCGCCGACGAGCAGATTGAGCGTGTACTGCGTCAGCATCGTCACCGACGGGCCGAGCACGTTGTTCGCACCGATGCTGACCGTTATGAGCTCCGCGCCTTCAAGCTCCGGTGCGAATCCGGCGACGAGGTTGTCTATGAGTCCCCCGCTCGTAAGCCCGTTTATGCCGTAATTGGTGCATGCGCAGCCGCGCGCCGAATGCTCGTCGAGATACGACTCCACGAGCGTCGAATATCTGTCCGCTTCCACATTTTCAAGCGCGTATCCGAACGCGATCGAGTCGCCGAGCGCGACGTATCCGATCTCGTCCTGCGGCTCCGCCGAAACGTCGACTATGTTCGTTTCCGTCGTCGGCTCAGTCTCGGTCACGGGTTCAGTCTCCGTCACCGGTTCGGTTTCGGTGACAGGCTCTGTCTCCGTGACTGTCACAGCTTCGGTATCGGTCGTGACCGGTTCCGACGCGTCGGTATCGAACGTATCAACCGTGTCGACAGTATCGACCGTGTCCGTATCTTTTTCCGTCCCGTGTCCGCACGACGCGAGCGATGCCAAAAGTACCAGCGCCGCGACCGCGCATATTATACGTTTTATTATCATTCCGTTTCCTCTTCATCGAATCTTATCGATTCGGAGATGCCGTCATAGCCGAGCGTCGTATTCGGGAACACCGCCCTCGCCTCGCTGATGTAGGACTCGGGGTCGGGCATCGACGGGCTGTAATGCGTCAGCCAGAACCGACGCGGCTGCGCCTCTTTCGCAAGTGATGCCGCCTCCGAAAACGTCATATGCTTCGCCTTTACCGCCTTTTCCTGCTTGTCCTCGTCGCCGTACATGCCCTCGCATATGAAAAGATCGGCGTCCGCCGCCTGCTCGGCGATGACGCGGACGGGACGCGTATCGGTGCAGTACGTGACCTTGATGCCGCGTCTGTCGGGACCGAGCACCATGTCGCGTGTATACTCAACGCCGTCATATATCGCCGTCGGTTCCTTTTGCAGACGGCTCCACACCGCCATCGGCACGCCGTTTTCGCGCGCTTTCGCGACGTCGAACTTGCCTACGCGCGGGATATTGACCGTATATCCGTAGCACGGCAGCGTGTGACTGACGCGAAACGAAGTTATTGTGAATCCGTGCATCGTCACGGTCTCTGCCCTCTCCGTTATCGGACGGCAAACTACCTCGAACGGCAGCTCCGGCGCTATCGTCAACAGCGCCCTCACGTACCGCTCTATCTGCGCGGGACCGATTATCGTGACGGGTTCGGTGCGTCCCTCGCCGCCCATTGAAAGAAGCAGTCCGGGCAGTCCGCTTATGTGGTCGGCGTGATAATGCGTTATGCATATGACCGATATCGGCTTGAACGGCAGCGACGCTTCTTTCATCGCGATCTGCGTGCCCTCGCCGCAGTCGATGAGCATGCATTTGCCGTTATATCTCATCATGCACGACGTGAGCCATCTGTTTTTGAGCGGTATCGTCCCACCGCATCCGGCGAGCGTCACATCAAGCATCGCTAAACCTCTCTACACATAAATTGTTGACTCTTTACGTGAAAAGTATAACACAGACGCGGCGATTTTTCAAGTTATATCTTCTCGGGCGAAAATATCGCAAATTTCAAAAAAAGACGTGCATGATCGGCGCAAATATGATATACTTAATGCGGCACACGCCGCAAATGCAAAAGATGTCCGCATTTGCTCGATTTTCTACCGCCGGTAGAGACGCATTGACCGCACGTAGACAGCATGGCACAAACCGTCGACCCCCGTTTTATTGACCTTTCCGCGCGCCCGGTGCTATAATTGCAACGGTAAACGAAAGTCAAACGGAGGCACTACATGCCGTTTCTCATCTACGCCGATTGCAGCGCCAATCTCCCGCCGAAGCTCGCGAAGGAGCACGACATCAAAATAATCCCGTGTACATACAGCGTCGACGGCGTCCCCGTCAGCTACGACGGCGACCTCGACCACTTTGACTTCAAGTCGTACTACGACTCGCTTCGCGCGGGCGCCGTCGTGACGACGTCGCTTTACAATCAGCACACGTTCATCAACGCGTTCGCACCCGAGCTCGGCAAAGGGTACGATATCGTCTACATCAGCATGTCGAGCGGCATATCGGGCACGTACCATTCGTCGACTCTCGTCGCGTCTCATCTTATTAGCGAGTTCCCGGGTCGCGTCGTGCGCACCGTCGACTCAAAGGGCGCGGGACTCGGCATAGGTCTTCTCTGCTGCCTCTGCGACGACTACCGCCGCGGCGGCATGACGGCGGACGAAGCCGCCGACAGGCTCGACGGCGACGTCGGGAGGCTCTGCCAGTATTTCACCGTCGATGATCTTATGTTTTTGCGTCGCACGGGACGCATAAGCACACCTCTCGCCGCGATAGGCACGCTTCTCGGCATAAAGCCGATGCTGTGGGGCGACGAGACGGGTCATATCGTCGAGTGCGGCAAGTACCGCGGACGCAGGCGCGTCATCGATGCGATAATCGAAAAATATAAAACTAAGGCGCATCACGTCGAAGAACAGCGTGTGTTCATTTCTCACGGCGACTGCGCCGACGACGCCGAGGAGATACGGCGTCGCATACTCGAGTTTTCAAAGCCGAAAGAACTGTATGTATGCCCGCACGAGCCGCTGACCGGCTCACACGTCGGTCCCGGCATGCTGTCCCTGTTCTTCCTCGGTGACAGCAGATAAAATACACAACTACAAGCGAGGACTTATGGCGAGAGATCATGCGAAATTCACTGTGACCGAAAAATGCGAGCGCTCGCTGCGCTCCGGTCACGTCTGGGTATACGGCGAGGAGGTCACCGCCGTCGACGGCGAATACGAAAACGGCACCGTCGTAGACGTTTATTCGCAGAAATGCAAATGGCTCGGCGCTGGATTTGTCAACGACAACTCGAAAATACGCGTCCGCATACTTTCCCGCAATCCGAATGACAAATTCGACCGCGAGTTTTTCCGCCGCCGTCTCGACTACGCGATACGATACCGCAGGCAGGTCATGGGCGATGACTTCGACGCGTGCCGTCTCGTTTTCGGCGAGGCGGACGGACTGCCCGGTCTGACCGTCGACCGCTTCGGCGACATACTCGTCACAGAGGTGCTCTCGCTCGGCTGCGACAAGATCCGCGACGTAATATACGGCGAGCTCGTCTCGCTGCTCGCCGACATCGGCGTGACAGTCCGCGCCATATACGAGCGCAGCGACTCGCCCCTGCGCGATAAGGAAGGACTTCCCCGCTTTACGGGCTATGTGTACGGCGATGGCGGCGGTCACGTCACGATAAGCGAAAACGGCATACTCTACGACGTCGACTACGAGGGCGGACAAAAGACCGGCTTCTTCCTCGATCAAAAATACAACCGCGCGGCTGCGGCACGTATAGCGCCGGGACTGCGCGTCCTCGACTGCTTCACACATACGGGCGCTTTCGCACTCAACTGTGCGCGTGCGGGAGCCGCGTCGGTGCTCGCCGTCGACATATCGCGCGACGCCCTCGACTCCGCGAGAAAAAACGCGTCGCTGAACGGACTTGACGGCAGCGTCGAGTTTTTGGAGTGCGACGTCTTCGACTACCTGACCGAGCTGTCCGCGTCGAAATCGCACATGTTCGACTACATTATCCTCGACCCGCCCGCATTCACCAAGAGCACCGCCACCGTCGGGAGCGCATACCGCGGCTACAAGGACATCAACATGCGCGCGATGAAGTCTCTGCCGCGCGGCGGCTACCTCGCCACATGCTCGTGCTCGCATTTCATGAAGGACGACATGTTCCGTCGCATGCTCGCCGACGCCGCATCGGACGCCGCCGTCAGCCTGCGCCAGATAGAGGCGCGTCGGCAGTCGCCCGACCACCCGATCCTGTGGGGCGTGCCCGAGACCGAATATCTGAAATTTTACATATTCCAAATAGTGTAAACAGCATAAAATATCGGGAGAGAAGGCGATCTGCCGTTCTCTCCCGTTTTTTTTACATAAAGTTGCGCACGCATCAATATGCGTTCTTGTCCTCTTCGACGAGCAGACTGCCGAGACGCGAGCGGTTGCCGAGCGCGCCCGTCGTCCAGCGCTCGAGCATGCTGTGCGCGTCGTCGTAATACGATATGCAGCCCTCCGCTATAACGTCGTAGTTGTATATCCCCGACTCAAAGTCGAACACGCGGTCCTTCGCCGCCGTCACCTTGACCATGATGCCGAGCTCGGAGAGGTCCTGCTGTATCGACTGCGCGATCGCTATATCGCGCGTCGTATCCTTCGTCAGATACGACAGCGTGAAGCGGTACGCGGGATCGAGCTTGCCGTCGCCGTCGTCGTCCATGCCGAGCGATTTTATGATCTTTTGCGCCTCCGCTCGGTTTTCCTCCGTCGACGCGCTGTAATACCCGCCGTCGGGGAACGGATACTTGTGCGTTTTCGTGTCGCGCCTGTACATACCGCCGAGCGTCGAATACGGCACCGCCGACGTCGCCGCGCCTTCTCCGTTCGCAGTTATATTTTTAACTATATATTCCCTGTCGATGTAAAGCGACACGGCGCGGCGCAGCTGTGCCGCGCGTTCCGCCTCCATACCGCTGAAAACGGACGAGTTGAAGTCGAACGCCAAATAATATACGCCGCACACGTCGTCTGAATGATACTCCGACGTGCCCGCGAGCTCCGTATGGTTCGCCGACGGCACAACGCCGAGATAGTCGAGCTCTCCCGTCGCGTACCTCGCGTACTCCCCGCCGGAGTCGCTGCTGAACAAAAATTCGAGCGACGACAGCGAGACGTTCGCGTTGTCGTAAAACCTGTCGTTTTTGCGGTAGATGTATCTGCCCTCCGATATGCCCGTGTACACGAACGCGCCCGACACGACATAGCTCATTTTGTTCGTCCACGCGTCGGGGTCGATTATATTGCCGTAGATGTCCATGTACCCGTCCGCGCCCTCGACGCACGATTCATTGACGGGATAAAACGCCGAAAACGCGCAAAGCTCGATAAAATAGTCGCACGGCGCCGCAAGCGTCACGGTCAGAACCGTGTCCGTCTCATCCGCCTCAAGCATCAGCTTGCCCGAGTCCTCGTCGCGCGCGATTATATCGAACAGCTCGCGGTACGGACTGTTCGTCGCCGGATCCGCAGCGCGCCGCCATGAATATACAAAATCGGATGCGCCGAGCGCGCTGCCGTCCGACCACACGAGTCCTGTCGGGAGCTTAAACGTGTAGACGAGCGCATCGTCCGATATGTCGTACGATTCGCACAGCGCGTTCACTATCGCGCCGTCCGCGTCAAAGCGGAAAAGTCCCGCGAACGTGTTTGCCACGACCGTCAGCGCCTCCGACGTCGCTGCGAGCGCCGGGTCGAAGCTGTCGGCGACGTCTCCGAGATATGCCGTCACGACGTTGTCCTCCGCCGCCGTCGACGCGTACACGAACGATTTCGCGCCGTAGTGCGTCTGATATACTCCCGTAAGCGTACTCTTCTGCAAATACGCGTCTCTGTAGTCGTAGAGCGGCACGACGCACGACGTCGACATCAGCATATCCTCCGCCTCGTGAAGCAGATTTTCGCGCTCATGCGTCGCCGTCTCCGCCCTCGCGGCGGCGACGAGCTCGTCATACTTCGTCCAGTCTATCGGGTCGATACCTCGCACGCCGCCTCCGCACGACGAAAGCGCCGCCGCGGCGCTGAGTGCGGCAAGCGCCGCGCATATGGTTCGACAGAGTCTGTTTTTCAAGCTCACACACCTCGTTTGCATACGTGAAAGCGGTTTATTTGCCGCTCTCCTCATACATTCTCGTGAAAACGTCGTGGAAATACGACAAAACGGCGCGTCTTGTGACGATGCCGACAAAGCACCCTCTGTCGTCCGTTATCGGCACGAACGTACATTCCGTGATGCGCGAATAGAGCTCGTCGGGACTGACGTCGATGGTGACAGCCGGATTGCGCTTCGTGCTGAGTATCTCCGATATGCGTATGCCCTCGAGCAGCTTCAGATCGTAAATGCCCCTCTCGACAATAAGCCAGAGATAGTCGCCCTCGCTCACGTTGCCGACGTATCTGCCGTCGTCGGATATGACCGGCACCGTCGTGTAGCCGTGGCTGCGCATCTTTTCGAGTCCCTGTCTCATCGTGTCGGTGTCATGCACGAACGCGACGTTTATTTTCGGTATCATCAGTTTGATTATGTTCATTTTTCCCTCACGTAAACGTTATTTTATATTTTGTCCCGCAGGACCGTATATTTTCAGCTTATGCGATTTTAACCTTTAATATTTACAATATTCCTGTTCATTTGACACTTGCTATTTCTTAACATATATGGTACACTGAAAGCGAAGCCAAACACAAATAATAATGGAGGACGATTTTATGTTGGCTAAAAGACCGCCCCTCGGGTGGAACTCATGGAACACGTTCGGCGAGAACATCAGCGAAGACCTTATCCGCGAGATCGCCGACGCTATGGTATCGACGGGACTGCGCGACGCCGGCTACGAGTACGTCGTGATCGACGACTGCTGGTCGCTTCGCCGCCGCGGACCGGACGGCAGGATCGTGCCCGATCCCAAGAAGTTTCCGTCGGGGATGAAAGCGCTCGCCGACTACATCCACGAACGCGGACTTAAATTCGGCATGTACTCCGACGCGGGCACCAAGACGTGCGCGGGCTACCCGGGCAGCTTCGAGCACGAATTCATCGATGCGGAGACATTCGCGGAGTGGGGCGTCGACTATCTCAAGTACGACTTCTGCAACAAGCCCTGGATACAGAACGGTCCCATCCTCTACAACCGTATGTCGATGGCGCTCAAGTCGACGGGACGCGACATACTGCTCTCCGCCTGCAACTGGGGCTCCGACCACGTCGAGACGTGGATACGTTCGCACGGCGCCGATATGTACCGTTCGACCGGCGACATATGGGACAACTTTGACAGTGTGCGTCACATCGCGCGCAGTCAGATGGACAAGATCGCGTACAGCGGACCCGGCTGCTACAACGATATGGACATGCTCATCTGCGGCATGTACAGTCACGGCAACGTAGGCGGCGGCGAGCGCGGCGGCTGCTCCGACCTCGAATACCGCACGCACTTCGCGCTCTGGTGCATCTACCAGTCGCCGCTGATGATAGGCTGCGACATACGCAAGATGAACGAACAGACGCTCGAACTGCTCAAGAATCCCGAGCTGCTCGCGATAGACCAGGACGAGGACGCGCGTCCGCCGATGTTCTTCTCCGGCAACAACGAGTCTCCCGTCGTCGGCATGTTCAAGCATCTGTCGGGCGGCGAGTACCTGTTCGCGTACGTGAACTACTCCGACCATGACGCAGGTGCATGCTGCGAGCTCTTCGACATAGGACTGTCATCCTGCGCCGGATACGGATTTGAGCTGCGCGACATCTTCACCGGCGAGGAATCGGGTCCGTACAACGACTATTTCTACATCCCGCGCATGGCGCCGCACGACATGAAGATCTACCGCGCGAAGCTCGTAAAGATGTGAGCGGCGACAAGATAAACTATAACTGCATCCGCTGCGGCGCGCCGCTTTCGACCGACGAGATAGGACTTTACAAGAAGATGATAAACCGCGGCGCGGTCGAATTCATGTGTATCGAGTGCCTGTCGCGCGAGCTTTCTGTCTCCGTCGACGAGCTGCGCTCCCGCATCGAATACTTCCGCCGCATGGGTTGTATATTGTTTTTATGAATTCTTGGGTTTTGCGGGGGGAAGAAAAACTTTTTGAAAAAAGTTTTTCTTCCCCCCACACCCCCTATTTTTTCAAAAACTTTTATTACCTTTTTATTTTTTCTTTTTTACTTTAGCGACATCCACTTGCCGTTGCCGTAATCCTTATTGAGCTGACGGATTATATCGTCGCCGAGGCGCTCGGTCCTAATCTTCGACCCCTCCGTCGACAAATGGTAGTTCGTGCCGCTCATATAGCGCGCCTCGAATATATAGTCCTCGATATCCGAGATGATCGTGATATGCAGGTTGTCGCGGATATAATTTTCATAATCCATTCTGTGCGATTCGTTTTTTCCCTCTTTAACGAGCGCATTTTTGTTGAGGCTCGGGAACGAGAAATACGTCTTGGCGCCCGTCGCCGCGCACTTGTCGAACACGGAATTGATGTTGTCCACATCAATGTGACCCGTGCCGAGCGAATACGTTCCCTGCGAGCCGATGAAGTTTGATCTTTCGCCGCTTCTGAACCACGAGTTGTCGCCGTAGCGGTCGATGCCGTTCCAATAGTCGGTATAGCTCGTCGGCCACATCCAGTTGCGCGTGTTGTTGAACTCCGCGAACGTGTCGAACACACCCTTATAATCGCGTATATCGACATGCGTCACGCTCTCGTATGCAGCCTCGAAGAACTGCCACATTATCGCGTTCCACGCGTTCGAGCCGAGCTGGAACTCGTTCGGCTCCGGCATGAACACGAATACGTCGTCCTCTTCGAGAAAATCGGAGATAAGGTCGATGAAGAACATGCCGCACGTCTGGTAGTGGAGCGCGTAGTCGATGATGTAGAACGCGCCGCCGAGCTCCTCCTCGAGCTGTGCGGACAGAACTCCGTATGTGCCGTTCGAACCCGACGTGAACACAAGCTTGCGCATGTCGTGCTCCGTCGCGTACACGAGGCGCTCATACTTTATCGAGTATGTGCCGTGGTCCGCCGTCTGATACGTTGGCGTGCGCGCCGCGTATACGTTCAGAGTCGAAAAGTTATTGCACTTTGAAAACGACCTGTCGGATATAGTCGTTATCGTGTCGGGCATATAGAGCGTCGACAGTCCGCACGACGTGAACGCGCTCCTCTCCACCGTCGCTATCGTCGACGGCAAAATGATCGTGTCCGCGTCTGCATCGGAGAAAGCCTTCGACTCGATCGTGGTCACGTTCGTGTGCCTGTACGTTGCCGGCACGACTATCGTGTCATAGTTGCCGCTGTACGACGTCACCGCATACTCGTTGCCGACGCGCTTGAACTCGAACGCGTCAGACGGCGTTTCCTCCGCCCACACGCAGTAGAGGTCGACGACTGTCTCGTCGCTTATTATGTTCCATCCGCAAGCATAATAGTCGCCGCTGCCGTCCGGCTCGGTGTTGTATCCGAGCAGCACATAGCCGTCGCGCACGAACATGCCGTAATTCGGCAACGTATTCGCGTAGAAGTGGAAGTCGTCAACTACCGTATCGACGAACGATGCGCCGCCGTCGTAAGTCTTGCCGCCGTTCATGTCGTAGCGCACGATGCGCGCGCCATCGTCGAGGAAGTTCGCGATGAGATCCATATTCTTCTCTATCGCAAACGTGTACTTGCTGTCCGTGCTTATTATCGTGCCGCCGTCCTCGAGGCTCTTGCCGACCGTCCAGCCCGCGAACATCTTCTTTCTCGCCGCCTTTGCCGATACCGTGACTGTGTCGTCCTCGGTCACGTTCGTCCAATCCTTCTCACCCTTCGTGACGCTTCCGCCCTCGGTCGCTCTCGCGCGGTACTTGTACGTCATATAGTCGCGCACCGTCGCCTTTATCGTCGTCGGATACCATACGTCCGAAAGCGTGATATGACCGTTTTCGTATACGGCTCCGTCCGAAAGTATGACCTTCATCCCGTCGGGAACGGTCACGTCAAAATCGGCGCTCCCGCCCGCATCGACTGTCACGACGCTGTCGCCGTTGACGGTCAGATTGTCCGCCGACGCGAGCATTACGCGCACGGGATAGTCTATCGCCGCCGCCCTTGCCTTGGCGCACGCAGTCAGAGCCAAGAGCGCCGCCGACGCGAGCGCGAGCATCAAAAAGAGCCGTATGCGGGATGAACCTTTCATAAAGAGCCTCCGTTGCTTTGCGATTTTGTGAAGGTCTGTCTACGCTTTTTCGCGTTCGAAATAATACTTTGTGTTATGGAGACGCACGCTCTGCGGCAGTCCGAGTATGAGCCATGTGAACAGCATCGACGAGCCGCCGTACGACAGAAACGGCATCGTTATGCCGACGACGGGCAGCATCGCGAGGTTCATGCCCATATTCTCCGCCGTCTGCGCTATCATGACGGCGACGGCGCCCGCGCACATAAACGCGCCCATATCCTTGCGCGACGTCCTCGCGACGTGTACGATGCGGATTATAAGCACCATCATCAGCGCCATGTAGCACATAACGCCGAAGAATCCGAATTTCTCGGCGACGATCGAGAAAAAGCAGTCCGTCGTCGCGACCGGCACTTTTAGATACTCCGTGCCGCCCTTAAGTCCCGCGCCCCAGAATCCGCCCGCCGATATGGCTGCGCGGCTCATCAGCGCCTGATACCCCTTGTTCTGCGGGTCTATCATCGGGTCAAAGCCCGTAAGTATACGCATCTGCTGATACTCGCCGAGATGCGGCCATATATACGGGAACGCGATGACGACGGCGACGACGGCTCCGAGATAGTACCACAGCGACAGTCCCGCCGTGTACATCATCACAGCGATAACGCACATGAAAACGAGCGCCGACCCGAGGTCGTCTATCCATATGACCATGCCGATGATGACCATCGCGTGTATGCCGACGGCGATGAGATTTTTCGGATGGTTTATCTTTTTTTTGACGATGTCGATGTGCTTCGCCATCGACATTATGAACATTATCTTGATAGTCTCCGTCGGCTGCCAGTCTATGGGACCGAGGTCGACCCACAGTCTCGGTCCGTTCGGGTCGGCGGGGTTATAACCCCTGACCTTTACGAGCACGAGCAGCGCCATCGACAAAAGCGACAGCGGCAGCCAAAAGCGCGATATGAGCGCGTCATAGTCGAACAGCGCCATCACGACGACGCCGCAGAGACCGAGCACCGTCGCCGCCGACTGTATGAGGAACATGCGCGAGCCGCCCGCGTACTGGTCCTTTATGCCGTAGAGCGTTATTATCGAAATGAGCGACATGCCGAGCGCGCACGCGAGCATCACAAAGTCAAGCCGACGAAGCCGCTCGGACAGCGACGTCGAAAATACCTTCATCTTTCCCCGTTTATATTATCAATATGCGACGGCGAAATACACCATTTCCGCCGCGGGCCTCCCGCAGCACGCGCATTTGTCGTCGAAATGCTCCTGCTCGAACGGTATGCAGCGCGAGGTGACGCCCGTCTTTTCCTTTATTTCTTCCTCGCAGTGCGGGTCGCCGCACCACATCAGCTTTATAAAGCCGTCGCCGTGCTCCTTGCGGCACTCGATTATCTCGTCGATACTGCGGCAGCGGTACGTGCGCGCTTCCCTGTTGGCGAGCGCCTTTGCGTAAAGTCCCGCACGGACTGCTTCGAGCTTCTCCGTCACGGTCTTTTCGATTCCTTCGAGCGATACAGTTTCCTTTTCGCCGTCGTGACGCGTCGCGACGACGCACTGACTCGCCTCGATGTCGCGCGGTCCGAGCTCTATCCTGACCGGCACGCCCTTCATCTCGTATTCCGCATACTTCCAGCCGGGCGAGTTGTCGCTGTCGTCGAGCTTGACGCGGCATACGGCGGACAGTCTGTCGGCGAGCGCCTTCGCTGCCTCGAGCACGCCCTCCTTATGCTGCGCTACGGGTATCACCACGACCTGTATCGGCGCGATCGCCGGCGGCAGCACGAGTCCGTTGTCGTCGCCGTGCGTCATTATGACGCCGCCTATCATGCGCGTCGTCACGCCCCACGACGTCTGGAACGGGTGCACGAGCTTGTTTTCCCTGTCCGTATATGTGATATCGAACGCTCGCGCGAATCCGTCGCCGAAATAGTGCGACGTGCCCGCCTGCAGCGACTTGCCGTCGTGCATCATCGCCTCGATGGCGTACGTAGCCTCCGCGCCCGCGAACTTGTCGCTGTCGGTCTTTCTTCCCTTGACGACCGGGATAGCGAGCTCGTTTTCGTGGAAGTCGGCGTAGATATTGAGCATGCGCTCCGTCTCCTCTATCGCCTCAGCCGCCGTCGCGTGCATCGTGTGACCCTCCTGCCACAAAAACTCGCGGCTGCGCAGGAAAGGTCTCGTCGTCTTTTCCCATCTCACGACCGAGCACCACTGATTGTACAGCTTCGGCAGGTCGCGGTAGCTCTTGATTATGTTCGCATAGTGCTCGCAGAACAGCGTTTCCGACGTCGGACGGACGCAGAGACGCTCCGGCAGAAGCTCGGAGCCGCCGTGCGTCACCCATGCGACCTCGGGCGCGAAGCCCTCGACGTGGTCCTTTTCCTTTTGCAACAGCGACTCGGGGATAAAGAGCGGCATATAGACGTTTTCATGTCCCGTCGCCTTGAACTTGGAGTCGAGGATATGCTGCATATTCTCCCATATCGCATATCCGTACGGGCGGATTATCATGCATCCGCGAACGCTCGAATAGTCGATGAGGTCTGCTTTCGTGCATACGTCCGTGTACCAGCGGGCGAAATCCGTTTCCATCGACGTTATGGCGGATACTTTCTTTTTCTCGTTCGGCATTATATCATTTTCACTTTCTTTATATGGCGATACCGTAGTTTCCATTTATTATATCGCAAATCGAGCGCTTTGTCAAGTATACAGTATCGCGGCATGCCGTATGCGGCGCAAAAAAGCACTTGATTTATCCGCGCTCTTGTGGTAGAATAAAAAGGATATTTTTGAGAGAAGCGGTGATAACATGGCTGAAAAGAAACACTTTCTCGACGATTTCGAGAATTACGAGGTCACGGAGGACCACAGACCCTCTCGTTTCGGCTATTTCATGAAGTGGATCTTCTTCGGGATAATACTGATCGCGAACGCCGCGCTCATTTTTCGCGTCTGCATGGCGGAGGACCCGAAATTCGTCAAATCGCTCTCCGTCAACGACAGGCTGCGCGACGCATACGCCGCCTCGCCCGACGACTTCGTCATAGTGAGGCAGTCCGTGTACGACATGTATACGCCCGACGGGCTATACTATTCGACGGGACTTTTCTATATCCCCGCTGCAAATCAGCTCCAGGTCTCCGTCCGCTACAACGTCCGCACCGCCGATCAGGCAATGACGGGCACGACCGCGAACAATAACGTCGTCAATATGCTTGACGATATCGGTTTCTTCTACGACCTCACATCTATCCACGGCGACCTTTTAGAATATGCAAAGGAGAACGTCACGATATCCCCCGACGATATGCGCTCCGGCGACTATTTCGCATACCGCCTCGTCGACAGCAACGGGAACTTTTACGAGCCGACGACGTCGGAAAAATATACGCGTCTTTTGTATGTCTATCACAAGCTGACGTTCGACGGCGTCCCCGCCGAAGGCGTCGACTTTTACGTCGAGATATACCCGATGTTCGGCTCGACGCCCGATTACGACGACGTGATAGCGCGTATGCAGCTTTACTCCCTCGAGCGCAACTCCGACGAGTATAAGATCTCGTCCTCTCTCCGAAAGGAGCTCTCAAAGTGACGCCGAACGGCAACTTCGATTACACTCACCGCGCGAAAAAGCAGAACCGCGCCGACATCGTGTCGTCCGTGTGCGCGTACCTGTCCGCCGCGACACTCTACTTTTCGTCCGTGTTCGTGAAAGGCATAAAATACGTTCCCGTACTCCAGCTTTTGGCGCTCATCGCCGTCGTCATCGGCGTGTTCATCAACCAGCGCTACACGTGGACGTCGTTCGTCTACGGCATCATACCGAAGGACACGGAGACGGGCGAACTCTATTTCGTCGTCTACCGCGTGACGGGAAAGCGCCAGTCGTGCCTTGTCAAGGTCGACATGGCGGGGTTGCGCGAGCTCATACCGTGTACGGCGAAGGACGACGGAAAAGCGCGCGCATCGAAATATCCGTCGGCGGAGCGCTACAACTACTGTGCGTCGATGGCGCCTGCAAAATACACGCGCGCCGTGTTCCGCGCGGACGGCGGCGTCGCCGTTATCGCGTTCGAACCTGACAGCACGCTTTTATCCATGATGGAAAATGTATACAAACTCGTGAAAACGGAGAATGACATATGAAGATAGCAATACTCGGACTCGGCAATATAGGCGGAGGCGTCGCCGACGTGCTGACGCGCGACGCCGCGTCCGTCACATCCGCGTGCGGACAGCCTGTCGAAATAAAATACGCGCTCGACCTGCGCGATTTCCCGGGACATCCGCTCGAACATAAGATAGTACACGACATCGCGCCGATAATCGCCGACGGCGAGGTCGAGCTCGTCGTAGAGACGATGGGCGGCTCGCACCCCGCATACGAATACACAATAGCGCTTCTCGAAGCGCATAAGAGCGTCGTCACATCGAACAAAGAGGTCGTGGCGAACTTCGGCGACGAGTTCACCGCGCTCGCCGCGAAAAACGGCGTTCATTACCTGTTCGAAGCGTCAGTCGGCGGCGGCATACCGCTCATACGCCCGATGACGGGCGCGCTTTCGTCGGAGACGATATCCGAGGTGAACGGCATCGTCAACGGCACGACGAACTACATCCTCACGCGTGTCGCGGCGGGCGAACCGTTCGACGCGGCGCTCGCCGAGGCGCAGCGTCTCGGCTATGCCGAGCGCGACCCTTCCGCCGA
>CANQMJ010000053.1 GCA_947624945.1 uncultured Clostridia bacterium
CAACGACGCGGGACATATCCATCAGGTGCGCGCCGGCGTGCCGACGGCGGCGATATCGGCGCCCGCACGCTATATACACACCGCGTCCGATGTAATATGCTACGAAGATTACACGTCGACCGTCGCGCTTCTCGGCGCGCTCGCGGTCGAGGCAAAGCTCTGATTGGAGGATAAAATATATGTACGAACTGCTCAAAGAGATAATGAAGCCGCTCAGCGTCTCGGGACGCGAGGAGAGCGTGCGCAGGGTGATAGAAAAAGCTGTCGAACCGTATGTCGACGAGGTCTACACGGACGCGCTCGGCAACCTCATCGCGCATAAGCGCGGAGGCGAGGGCTCGCAGAAGCTGATGCTTGCCGCGCACATGGACGAGATCGGCTTCTTCGTCACCGACATCGACGACAAGGGCATGATACACTTCTCGAACGCGGGCGGCATACGCTTCGATACGACCGCGTACAGCGAGGTCGTATTCGAAAACGGCACGCGCGGCATACTCGTCGGCAACGACGACGCGTCGTCGTTCTCGCTCGATACGTGCTACGTCGACATCGGCGCAAAGACGCGCTCGGAGGCGGCGAAAAAGGTAAAGACCGGCGACACGTTCGCGGTCGCCTCCAACATACGCCGTCTGCCTGGCGGCAGACTCGTCGGCAGACCGTTCGACGACAGGATAGGCTGCGCGATACTCGTCGAGGCGGCGAAGCGCGCCGACGTCTCGCCCTACGACGTCTACTACGTGTTCACGGTGCAGGAGGAGGTCGGATGCCGCGGATCGCGCACGGCGGCGTACGCGATAATGCCCGACATAGCGATCGCGGTCGATATAACAAAGACGGGCGACACTCCCGGCGCGCCCAAGATGGCGGTCAAACTCGGCGGCGGCGCTGGAATCAAGATAAAGGACAACTCCGTCATCTGCGACCCGGCGCTCGTCGACAAAATGATAGAGGTCGCGAAAGCGCGCGGCGCGAAATATCAGCTTGAGATACTCACGATGGGAGGCACCGACACATCATCGATGCAGGCGGCGGGAGCCGGATGCAGCGCGGGCTGCATATCTATCCCGACGCGGTACGCGCACACCCCGCTCGAGATGATAGACTGGGGCGACGTAAACGCGTGCCTCGAGCTGACGATAGGCATGATAGAAGGCTGACATGGGCGGGGAGAATGCTTTTGAAAAAGCTTTCTCCCCGCGCCTTTTTCAAAGAAACCATTTTAACATTTTACTTTCGGGAGAGGGTATGTTTTCAATATCCGAAAAAACGGTACAAAATATCTTATCCGATTTCGGCATAGGCGGCGACGTCGTACGCGTCGCCGAGCTTCAACGATACGACTACGAAAACGACAGCGCAAACCATGTACGACTCATCGTGAAAGCGGAGCTTGCAGACGCGGCGAACGCGTTCGTCCTCCGCTTCGTCAGCGAGGACGGCGTGACGCGTTCGCTTATAGAGGACCAGTGCCGCTTCGCGGACACTATGCGTCAAAACGGCGTCGCGACGCCGAAAAGGTACAGAGCCGGCGGCTCTTTCACGGAACAGTACGCGGCAGACGGCTATGACGTGACGGTCACGGTCGAGGACTTCGCCGAAAACGAGATAAAGCTCGTCGACGAGGATATAGCGGAAAAGACGGGGCGGCTGCTGGCAGGGATGCACAATATTTCGGAGGCGCTCGATCTGCATGTGAAAAACAGGGTGCTCTTTGACCCGCTCGACAAAAACGACTTATTCGACGCCGCGGAGTTTATGCGTTACGGCGCGTCGCTCGACGGCGGCGAAAAGGCGATATATGATAAAATCGTAAGCATGTACGAATATCACATGCGCATACTGTCGCCGCTACGAACGCGGCATCGGTACGCGGTGCAGGGAGATCTCAGCGACTGCAATATGTATACGACGGCAGACGGCAGCGTCGGCGTGTTCGACTACAACAACTGCGGCGACAACGAGCTTTTCTGCGACGCTATAATGGAGGGCGTATTCGTCTCACGGCTGATGGACTACCCGGAGGGCGCCGGCGTCGGCTTTGACGAAAGGCTTCTTTCGTCGTTTCTGCGCGGTTACAGAACGGCGCGCGACTTCACGGACGAAGAGAGGGCGCTCTACCCGCATCTATACGCCGTGATAAACGCGTTTTGGTGGCCCGACAACGTCGACGCGCTCGCCGAAGCCGTAAAAAACGGCGACAGGTCGGGGACGCGCGAGGAACTCGAACGCGTCCTTGCGCGCATTTCCGACATGCAGACGGTGTGAGGCTGCATCAGTAAAAACTTTACATCAAAACGCGCCGCCGCGCCTTGATTTCACGCCTCGGGCTTGATATAATATACGAAACGTACAAAACGACCGAGAAGGAGACCTCGTTTGAAAAGGGTACTTCAATATCTGAGACATTACGCGGTCGAGAGCGTGCTTGGACCGCTCTTTAAGCTGCTCGAGGCGACGTTCGAGCTGTTCATACCGCTCGTCGTCGCGAGCATAGTAGACGTCGGCATCGAAAACGGCGACAGACCGTATATTGCGAAAATGGTGGGACTGATGGTGCTGCTCGGTATAGTCGGGCTCATATGCTCTGTCTCCGCGCAGTATTTCGCGGCGAAGGCATCGGTCGGCAGCGTGTCGATGCTGCGCCGCGCACTTTTCGAGCACATCCAAACGTTCGACTACACGACGCTCGACGAGCTCGGCACATCGACCATGGTGACGCGGCTGACGAGCGATATAAATCAAGTCGAGACGGGCATAAACCTGACGCTTCGCCTGCTTCTGCGCTCGCCGTTCGTCGTTGTCGGCGCGGCGGTGATGGCGTTCACCATCGACGCGAAGGCGGCGACCGTGTTCGTCATAGCGATACCGATACTCGCCGCCGTCGTATTCGGCGTGATGCTCGTGACGCTGCCGCTCTATAAAAAGGTGCAGGGCGCGCTCGACAGAGTGCTGTCGGCGGCTCGCGAGAATCTGACAGGCGTGCGCGTGCTTCGCGCGTTCGGACGCGAGGACGACGAGGTCGAGAGGTTCGAGACGCGCGCGGACGCGCTCGTCAAAATGCAAAAATACGTCGGCAGGATATCGGCGCTCTTAAACCCGATGACGTTCGTCATCATCAACTGCGCCGCCGTCGCGCTCGTTTATATAGGCGCGCTGCGCGTCGACGAGGGCATGATCGAGACGGGCGAGGTCATAGCGCTCTACAACTACATGTCGCAGATACTCGTCGAGCTTATCAAGCTCGCAAATCTCATAATCAACATAACAAAGTCGGTCGCATCGGCGGGACGCGTCGAGGCGGTCATTGACACGGAGCCCGAACGCACGGGGAAGGACGCGGACTTCGACACCTCGTCTGAGTACGCGGTCGAGTTCGACCACGTCAGTCTCCGCTATAAAAACGGCGGCGCTGACGCTATCGAGGACATCACGTTCAAAGCGCGTCCCGGCGACGTCGTCGGCATAATAGGCGGCACGGGCTCGGGCAAAACGTCGCTCGTCAACCTCATCCCCGCATTTTACTCCGCGACGTCGGGAGACGTGCGCGTGTTCGGCGTTGACACAGCCGACGCCGACAGAGACGCGCTGCGGCGTCGCGTCGCCGTCGTCGCGCAGGGCGCGCCCATATTCTCGGGCACGATACGCGACAACGTAAAATGGGGCAGCATCGACGCCGACGACGGGGACGTCATGGCGGCGATAACGACGGCGCAGTGCGCGGACGTCGTGGCGGCGAAGGAGCACGGACTCGACGAAAATATCGAGCGGGGCGGCGTCAACCTTTCGGGCGGACAGCGCCAGCGACTCTCGATCGCAAGAGCGCTCGCGAAGCGCGCGGATATACTCATCCTCGACGACAGCTCGTCGGCGCTCGACTTCGCGACCGACGCGGCGCTCCGTCGCGCGCTCGGCGCGCTCGAACCGAAGCCGACGATGTTCATCGTCTCACAGCGGACGAGCTCAATCGAGCACGCGGACCTCATAATCGTGCTCGACGGAGGACGGTGCGTGGGACAGGGCAAGCACGACGAACTTCTTTTGACCTGCCCCGTCTACCGTGAAATATACGAGCTTCAGGGAGGTGGCGGCATATGAAAACGAAAGGCTCGGGCGCCGCGTGGCGGTATGTGATGGCAACTCTGCGCCCGTATGCGCCGCTTGTTGCGCTGTCGATACTGCTCTCGGCGGGCTCGGTAGTGCTGACGCTCTATATCCCGATTCGCATAGGCAACATAATCGACCTCATCATAGGAAAGAGAAACGTCGACTTCGGCGGAATTTTGCCGATACTGTGGCAGATAGCGGCGATGGCGGCGACGACCGGCGTCATGCAGTGGGTGTCGGGCGTCATAAACAACCGCGTCGCGTATACGGTCGTGCGCGATGTTAGATGCGCGGCGTTCAGACGCATACAGACGCTGCCGCTCTCATATATCGACTCTCACCCGTCGGGAGAGATAGTTTCGCGCATTATAGCCGACGCCGACAAATTCTCGGACGGACTGCTCCTCGGCTTCACACAGCTTTTCACGGGAGTTTTGACCATACTCGGCACGCTTCTAATCATGATGCGTATAGACTTCCGGATCGCGCTCGCCGTCGTGGTGCTCACGCCGCTGTCGATATTCGTCGCTAAATTCATCGCGCAGCACACGTATTCGATGTTCAAGCTTCAATCCGAGTCGCGCGGGGACATGACGTCCTACATCGACGAAATGATATCGGGCGCGAAAACTGTCAAGGCATACGGACGCGCCGCGTCCTGCATGGACGAGTTCGACGTATATAACGAAAAGCTCGCGAAGTATTCGCTCCGCGCTATATTTTTTTCATCGCTGACGAATCCCGCGACGCGCTTCGTCAACTCCGTCGTCTACGCCGTCGTGACGCTGACGGGCGCGCTCACGGCGATAGGAGGCGGCATATCGGTCGGTATGCTCACGAGCTTCCTCTCGTACGCGAACCAGTACGCGAAGCCGTTCAACGAGATATCGGGCGTCGTGACAGAATTTCAGGGCGCGCTCGCGTCTGCGGCGAGGCTATACGAGATAGTGAACGAATCGCCGGAGCCGCCGGACGGCAGAGAAGTCCTCGCGGATGTCGACGGAAACGTCGCGTTCGACTCTGTTTCGTTCTCGTACACGCCTTCGCGTCCGCTCATCAAAAACGTCGATATCGACGTTAAAGCGGGCGAGCACATAGCGATAGTCGGTCCGACAGGCTGCGGCAAGACGACGCTCATCAACCTTCTTATGCGCTTTTACGACGTGACGGGCGGCAAGATAACCGTCGACGGCAGCGACATCAAGGACGTGACGCGGCGCAGCCTGCGCTCGAGCTACGGCATGGTGCTCCAGGACACATGGCTGCGCGCGGGAACAGTCCGCGAGAACATAAAGCTCGGATGTCCCGACGCGACTGACGAAGAAATGATAGCGGCGGCGAAAGCCGTACACGCCGATGGCTTCATACGCCAGCTCCCGCACGGATATGACACAGTGCTCGGCGAGAGCGGGGAAGGGCTGTCGCAGGGACAGCGCCAGCTCCTCTCGATATCGCGCGTCATGCTGTCGCTGCCGCCGATACTCATACTCGACGAGGCGACCTCGTCGATAGATACGCGCACCGAGCGTCGCATCAGCCGCGCGTTTGAGAAGATGATGACGGGAAGGACGACGTTCATCGTCGCTCATAGGCTGTCGACGATACGCGGCTCCGACAAAATACTCGTCATGCGCGACGGCGACATAATCGAGCAGGGAAAGCACGACGAGCTGCTCGCCGCAAACGGATTCTACGCGGCGCTCTGGAACAGTCAGTTCGCCGCCGTCGATAACAAATAAAGGGGAACTTTATATGAAACGCTCAGAGATAAACCGCATAATGCGGGAAAACCTCGAATTTATCGAAAAGATGGGATTCCGTCTGCCGCCGTTCGCGTTTTACGCGCCCGAGACGTGGCGGACGCTCGGTCACGAGTACGACGAGATACGCACCCACATGCTCGGCTGGGACATCACCGACTACGGTCACGGCGACTTTTCAAATATAGGACTGTTTCTCTTCACGCTCAGAAACGGCTCGCTGTCGGACCCCTCGTGCATAAAGACGTACGCGGAAAAAATACTCATTTCCGACGAGGACCAGTATTCGCCGATGCACTTCCACTTTCACAAAATGGAGGACATCATCAACCGCGGCGGCGGCAACCTCATCGTCGAGGTCTACAACTCCGACGAAAACGAGGGACTTGCCGCGACCGATGTTACCGTTACGACCGACGGCGTCGTGAGAACGGTCCCGGCTGGGACAAAGCTGTGCCTGACGCCGGGCGAGAGCATCACGCTGCCGCCGCGCCAGTATCACGCGTTTTGGGCGGAGCGCGGAACGGGCAAGGTGCTGATAGGCGAGGTCTCGATGGTGAACGACGACAACACGGACAACCGCTTTTACGAGACGCAGGGACGTTTCCCGAAGATAGAGGAGGACGAGGCGCCGCTCTATCTTCTCTGCAACGAGTACCCGCAGGCGAGGTGAGGCATGCATCATGGAAAACATGAAAAAAGTGAAGCTCGCCGTATTCGGCGAAATACTGTTTGATATATTCGGCGACGAACGGAGGATAGGCGGCGCGCCGTTCAACTTTGCCGCTCACGCATCGCGCCTCGGCGCGGACGTCGACATGATATCGGCGGTCGGCTGCGACGAACTCGGAAAATCTGCACTCGACATCGCGCGCGGCTTCGGCATGGACACGGAAAACGTCGCGACTATAAATATCGACACGGGCTACTGCCGCGTCACGCTCCGCGACGGCTCGCCGTCTTACGAGCTCGTCGGCGGCGTCGCATACGACAAGATACCGATGCCGAACAAAGTAGGCAAAGCGGACGCGTTCTGCTTCGGCACGCTCGCACAGCGCGGCGAGGTGTCGCGCGCGACGCTGCGCGAGCTGCTCGCACACCGCGAGCTCTACGGCGAGATATTCTACGACGTCAACATCCGCGGCAATCACTGGGCGCGCGGTGTTGTCGACGAGTCAACGAGCGCAGCGACGATACTGAAGCTGTCGCGCGAGGAAGTCGTGATGATGGACACGGATGTTACGTATGCGCCGGGCAGGGAGGAGGACGTCTGCCGCGCGCTCGCGGCAAAATATCCGAATCTGCGCCTCATCGCGCTGACGCTCGACAAGGACGGCTCCGTCGTATACGATACGAAAGCGGAGCGCATATACAGCTCGCCTAAGCCGTCGTCGAAGCTCGTGTCCGCCGTCGGCGCGGGCGACAGCTTCTCGGCGTGCTTCCTCGTCAACTATCTGCGCAGCGCGGGTATCCAAAAGCTGCTCGACTCCCTCTACGGCTGGTGCTACTCGAAAACGAGCGGCAGCACGGAGGCGCAGGAGCTCTGCTCCGACATCACGTTCGCGATAGTCAAAACCGCGAACCGCGACCCGGACGCGGAGGTCGAAAACGCGTACGCGTTCATATGGCAGGCGGCGCGCCGCGTCTACGCCGACTTCGCCGAGAAAAAGCGTCTCACATCTGTGCGCACGTATCACGGCGACGCCGAACTTGCGATGGCGACCATAGCGGACAGTGACGGCGCATACGCGGACGACGACGATAACGACGCCGAGTCGCTGTCGCTCATACTGCACCGCATCTCGTTTCTGTCGCGCATATACCGCGAGGTGATGATCGCGTTCTATCTCGACGGGCTGCCGGTCGCGGAGATAGCGAAGCAGCAGAACACGAGCGAGGGCACGGTGCGCGAACGGCTGCGGGCGGCAAGAGGCAGGATCAGGGACGAGGTAAAGGAGATCATGGAAATGGAAGACAAAAACACGAAAACGATGGACAGACCGACGTCTTTGCAGAGGCTCGACCTTGACCTCTGGGGTTCGGGAAGACCGATGTGGAGCGACCCGCGAGGACTGCTCGACAGACAGCTTTCGAGGCACGTCCTTTGGCTGTGCCGCAAAAAGCCGCGCACGCCGAAGGAGATATCGGACGAGCTCGATGTGCCGATGGTGTATATCGAGGAAGAATGCGAGCTTCAGGCGGAAGGCGAAAACGGCAAATACGGCGCTCTGCGCCGCGTCGACGGCGGGAAGTACGTGATCAATTTTCCGCTTCTCGACAGCGACGAATTTAAGCGCGGCTGCGACATCTACGGCGAGGTCATTCCGAGCGCGGTCGAGGCGATAAAATCATACGTCGCCGAGCATGAGAGCGAGTATCTGGCGTTCCCGTACAGGAATAAGACCGTGACGCTTCCGCTCGTAATGTGGCGTCAGGCGCACTATATCGGAGATCTCCTCGGCAAAGAGGTAAATAAGCTTCTCGGCGAGAAGTATTTCGCGGAGGAAACGAAGCCCGACCGTCCGTTTTCATAGCCGGATATGAATACACGGGACAGCTCTTCGGCTGGGGCAACGACATAGCGTCCGCGATGAACTATTGCGGCTATAAAAACGTAGATATATCGGTCATTTATCACAACCCCGATATCGAGCCGGGCTTCTACTGCGACCATAACATCGCAAACGACGAGGCGCTGACGCTCGCGGTCCGCGCCGTCGACGGCATCGACGTGAACGCGCTCGACGAGGATGAGCGCGAGCAGGCGGCGCGCGCGATCGAGGAAGGGTACATATACCGCGACGGCGACATGCTCTACACGAAGTTCCTCGTCGTCGACGGCGAAGACGCGGAGAAGATGTGGGACGTATCGGACGGACTGTCCGCCATCATCCGTCCGTTCGCGGAGACTATCGCAGAGAAGACGGCGAAGCTGTTACGTTCGGCGCTGATGCCGCATCTGTACGGCGAGTACCGATATGCGAATATGCTATTCTCGGAGGTAACGCGCGACGCCGTAATAAACGCGCTCATCGACTGCGCATGCTGCCGCCACCGCATGACGGCAAGCTCGGCGAGTACGCGTACATGATGGTGCTGAATAAGTAACGGAAAGGGGCGCGAGCCCCTTTCTTCATGCCACGCAGCAGCGGCACATGCTGTGGGTGACCAAGTTTCACCACACTTTCCGCGAAGCGGAAACGTGTCGCAGGTCGGCGCGTCAGCGACGAACTGCTACGAGCCGGAGGCTTCCCAGCCGCACCTACGCGCACCGTACTCGTGCGATACTCGGCGCTCCCAGCGTTCGACGCAGACACGACGTTTAGGCGGCGAACTCGCCCCGTCGCGAGGGAGCTGTTATGCCGGTATGTTGACGCGGTCTGAGCACTATTGCCTTTTTTGCCGCCGACTTGATAACATCGTAGGCACGTTGTGCCGCTTTCGGGATTGTTAAGGGCCTCTTTCCCGGCATTGGAAAGAGGTCCTTAACACGCGTGTATTCGTTGTGCGAAGGACGAAATATTCACTTTGCGATGTAAGCGTAAGCAATAAAATGTTGCCATAACTGGTATCTCCGCTCACCGCGGATGTTTATGCCGCCTGTCCCCACCGGCAGCTACCTTTGACTACTTGACGTGGTGACGTCTTTCACACCTACAAATAGGTTTTTGACAAGGGGGACTTTCTCGCAAAAAAGAGAAAGTGCGGGATGAGGACTTTTTCTTTATAAGAAAAAGTCCTCCCCCGAACCCCCTCTCCAAAAGAACATCGCGTCAATACTTCCTGCGAACAGCTCCCTCGCGACATGTTGAGTGCGCCGTCAAAACGTCGTGTCTTCGTCTGACGCTGACAGCGTCGAACATCGCACGAGTATTGTGCGCGTAGGTGAAGCTGCGAAGCCTTACGGCGGCAGTTCGTCGCTGACGCGCCGACCTGCGACACGTTTTCGCTTCGCGAAAAATGTGGTGCAGCTTTTTGCAAAAAATACACCGCGCGAGCTGCTCGCACACAGCGTCGGCGCGGTGTAGATACTCTATTCTATCCCGTCGTAGATGTCCGCGACGAGCCTCTCCCATGCGTCCTCGTGCTCAACGTAGTAGACGGGACACATCTTGCCCGTCACGTCGTAGTGGCGTATGATGTTCTCGCGCTTGATGCCGTACTCTTCGACGAGAAAACGGCACAGCCTGATCAGCGACGCATACGTCTCGTCGTTGAACTTGCCCTCCTCGTCGGGGTGACAGCACTCGATCGAGATCGTGTCGTGGTTACGGAAATTGGAGCAGTACGCCACCTCGCCGAGCGGCACGCACTGTATCACCTCGCCGTCGAGTCCGACGACGAAATTGCTGCTTGCGTACGTCTCGCCCGACTTCGCAAGGCTTGCGAAATAGTTGCGGTTCGCCTTCGCCGACGTCGACGGATTGCCGACATAATGTATTACGATGCCGACAATCTCATCTGTCGGCTCGCCTGGACGCGAATATTCGTTTATCGGCAGAAGGTCGACGTCTATCCAGTCGGGCAGCTCGATCTCTTCCCCGTCGTTGCCGACCGACGGCGTCGCCGTCTCATCCTTGCCCTTGCCGAAAATGCCGCCGTGTTCGTAGCCGCTGCTGCCTCCGCCCGATGAGCGAAGGCGCAATATTACGACCGCCGATATTGCGATGATGACTATCGCCAAAACGAACGCTATCGTTATGCCGAGCGCAGTCTCCATGCGCTTTTTGCCGCGTTCGCCCTCAAAGAATCCGCGCGCGCCGCTGTTTTCGCCGTCCGTATCAGTATTTTTACGTTTCATATGCATCACCTTCGTGCAACAGTTCAATGTCTGTCAGAATGTATTATACTACTAAGCGCACGAAACGACAAGGAAAAGCGAGAATTTTGTCGGCGAATTTTTCGCCCGCTGTGCCGGCGACGCGCCGACATGAACGAGACCGAAACATGTACTCGGTAAAAATGCACTGACGCGGCGGCAATAAATGGGCAACAATTTACAAAACGTTCACATTTCGCGTATTGAAAAAGGCTTCCCGCGTGTGTATAATATATTCGTATAATTTTGTGATTTAACGGCGGCGAAAATGAAACGGCTTCTTCTGCTCGCCAATCCCGTGGCGGGCATTACGGGGACTGAGCGTTATCTGCTCGAAATAATAAACAGGCTCGTCACGGGCGGCTTTGAGGTCACTGTCGAAACGACGCAGCACAAGGGGCATCTGACCGAAATAATCAAAGAGCGCGGCGGCAGATACGACGTCGTGACCGTTTCGGGCGGCGACGGGACGCTGAACGAGGCGATCTGCGCGCTCATGGATATGAGGGCGAACGGCGAGACTGTCCCCGCGCTCGGCTATATCCCGGCGGGCACCGTCAACGACTTCGCACGCAGCCACGATATACCGACCTACATGCCCGACGCCGCCGACGTCGTCGCTCACGGCGTCGCTCGCGGATGCGACATCGGCATGCTCGGCGAGCGCCCGTTCGTGTATGTAGCCGCGTTCGGCACGTTCACGGACACGTCGTATTCGACGCCGCAGAAATGGAAGAACATATTCGGCAAGGTCGCGTACTTTTTCCACGGCGCGTCGCGGCTCAACGTCGCGCTTCGCCCGTACAAAATGAAAATTTACTACGACGGCGGCGAGGTCGAGGGCGAATTCGTGTACGGCATGGCGTCGAATTCGCGCTCCGTCGGCGGGATGCGTCTGCCGCTTCGTTCGGATGTGTCGCTCGATGACGGAAAATTCGAGGTAACGCTTTTCAAGAGCCCGTCGACGCCGCGCCGTCTGCGCAAGCTGGCGAAGGCGCTGTTTGAGCGGCGCGCGGACGGGTTCGAGGCGTACCAGTTCTCGACGACGAAGCTGCGCATAGTGTCTGAGGAGTCGATACCGTGGACGACGGACGGCGAGTTCGGCGGCGAATACACGGACGTGACCGTGACTGTCGAGGACCGCGCCGTACAGATAATAGTTCCCGTCGGCTGCCGCTACTTCGGTCAGGCGGAGGAAGTATAAAAATCACATTTCAGACCGCGGCGATGCCGCGGTCTTTTTGTGTGCGCCGATAATCGATTCGCCGCCCGAGTAACGACAGCGTGCAAACGTCATCATGAAGACTGAACGCTTACCCCCTCTCCCGCCTTTTTTCAAAAAAATTTTCGCCGCACGTAACAAAGCGGCGATTTTTTCGTCTGTAACAGTGTAGGTACTTACAAGGCGAACGCGGAAGCTGTCAATAAACATTTTCCAAACCTGCTGTAAGAGTTAATATGAAAAGGGTCATTATTTCAATTTTATGCATATGCATGATGCTGCTGCCGTCGTGCGGCGAATCAAAAGGGGTTCCGAACAAACCGACAAAGAGGAACAGAACTCCGATGTGTCGGTGCTGTCGTAGTAAGTGAAATACGACATATGATATCAAACGAGATACGCAAAATAACAGATAAAATGTTTCTGTTTATTCTGTCTGCATGCCTTATACTGAATATCGCGATAACAGCATATGTCTGCGGCTCGGACGGTTATCGGACTATCGAGGCGGACGACGATTACATAACCGGGTACCGCGACGATGTTGAGCGGCTGCTTTTTGCCGCGCATGTACACGAAAGCGAGCTGCCGACGGGTACATATATGCACGGCTACGAGCTCGACGTGATACGCATATACGAAGACCGCCTCGCCGACGATATCGAACGTGACGTCGTCGCCGGATGGGACACCGTGCTCCGTATGCGCGGCACATGTACGATGCTGTCTGTCGTCATAGTCGTAGTCGCCGCCGTGCGATGCGCCGGCATCGAGGACGAATGTAAAATGACATTGCTTTACACGAGCTGCGTCCGCGGACGAAGGAAGATGTACGCGTGCAAGGCGGCGGCGACAGCTTTGACATCCGCCGCCGTCTGCGCGCTTTTCTTCGCGTCGGAGGCGGCAGCAGTCGCTGTGGCGGCTGACCTTCGCGGGGCCGGTGCGGACATACGACTGCTCCCGCAGTATGAGCTATGCCCGTATGCGCTCACCGTCGGCGGGTACTTTGCCGTAAGACTCGCCGTCACGGTACTGTTTATGTGTGTGACGGGACTGTTCGCCGCGCTCATGACGAGGCTGACGCGCTCACAGCTCGCTGCCGCAGCCGCCGTTTTATTCGTTTTCATCGTCGGGTACGCGCTCGCGTCGACGGACGCGCCGTGGAACGGCAGCTATTCGAAAAATCTGAATCTCTACTCGGCGCTTTTCACGGATAAGCCGTTCCTCCAATACGTGTCGCTTAACGTGTTCGGCGCGTCATGCGGCAGCATGACGATAACGACTGCGGCGGCGCTTTTGTCATGCGCGGTCATGACGCTGCTGCTCGCTCTGCTTCCCGTAAAATGCGCCGTCCGCACTGTCGGACGTGAACGCGCCGCCGCCGTCAAACGCGTTTCATCCAAACCACGCCCCGTATCAATGACGCGCGCGGAAATTATGAAGATATCGGGCGGCAGGTTCACGGCCGCCGTGTGCGTAATGATTGTCGCATCTAAGGTCATATTCGGCGTGTCCGTCTACGGCGAACAAAGCGACGACGACTCTGCGTACCGCGAATGTCTTATGCATTACATCGGCGAATATACGGAGGAAAAGTCGGCGGCGATAAAAGCGCGCGCTCTCGAGCTCGAAGAGACCGTGTCGCGGCGTCAGAGCGTCGTCGACATGTACAAAAACGGTGATATCGACGATGATGCATACCGCGACTTTATGAACTCGTACTGGCTCGCGTATGCGGAGGCAGACGATTTTGCGCGCGTTTCCGAGTACGGCGAGTACCTGCGCACCGAAGCGCCGGACGCATCGTTCGTGTACGACACAGGCTATAACTGCCTTTTCACAGACAGCGCCGACTTATTTCTCACCGCGTTCGTGTTCTGCCTATGCGGGATGATATTCCTTTGTGACCGTGACATGTACGCGATAATCAGGACGACGGTGGGCGGGCGCATGAGACTGTTCCGCGCGAAGATAACGCTTTCGTTCGCAGTCGGGTTTGTGTCCGCGCTCGCATTCACCGCTCTCGATGTGATCCTGATAAACAAATATTTCCCGCTCGGAATGATGTCGGCGCCCGCATCGAGCATACGTGCGCTCGGGAAAATCGGAAATCACATCGGCATCGGCGAGTTTATGTGCGTTTATGCGCTTTTCAAATCGGTCGTGTTTGCGATATTTTCCGTTTGCTCGTCGCTTTTATGCATGCGGCTCGGCAATTTCGTGCTCGCGGGAGGGATCGCCGCCGCACTGATCGCACTGCCCGCGATGGCGGGGCCCGCACTGCCGATCATGGAATACGTCTCGCTCCCGTCGGCACTGTCCGTCGTGGGACTGCTCAGATGCTCGGCGGATATAGGAGCGTTTTACGGCTTCGGATATTTTATCGCATATATCGCCGCGTTTGCGGCGCTCACAGCTTTCGCGTCGACACTTAAGTACAGGCGCTTCTTTTCGGAAAAGTCAAAGATAAGAAAAGGAAGAGTGACTGAATGAAAAAAATACTGACCGTGTTTCTCTTTACGCTCGCGTGTGTCCTGACATCATCGTTCGCCGCTTCGTGCGCTCACGGCGGGGACGGCGGAGACGAAAATGCTGCGTCCGGCGATTATATGTTTGCCGTCGTGGACGGCGTCGCGTACAAATACAATATCAAAACAGGCTTTGCGTCGACGATGTGCGACGATCCGCTCTGCCGCCATGACAGCGGCGAATGTCCGTTTTACGGCGTCGGCGAGGACTTTTTCAACTGCGGCGGCAGCGTGTATTACAGCGTAGGCGGCAGTCTGTACCGCTGCGACATCGGTACGGGCGAGAGACACCGTCTTTTCGACGCAGACGGCATTATAGCGGAGATGGAGATGGCGGACGGCGTCGTCTACTATAACGCCGTGACCTTCGATTATGCGCCCGACGCGGAGCGACCCGTCTCCGTCGACATTTATTCGTATGACATAAAAACGGGAAAAACCGAAAAGCTCAACGACGAGAGCCTTTACGATATACAAAGACTGTACAGCTCGGACGGCGGCGGGCTCATATGGTGCGACAACGGACCCGGCAACATGTACATGACGGACATGCATTATAAGAACAGACGGGAGCTCGACGGCGAATATTACGGGATAACGGCGGGAGGCCGTTCCTACAGCCTCGAGGTATCGTCGACCTCGCCCGTCAGCTTTGACGTCTGCGCCGAGGACCCCGGGAGCGGCGAAAAATATACGGTCCTTCACGACACAGCGTCCATGCGCGGTTACAGAGACTGTCTTCTCGCGACATACAACAGCGACGAGGGAAAATATATCGGCGTCGCTGTCGACGGCGACGGCGGCGAGCGCGACATATACGAATATCTGAACGGCGACATATACATCTACGACGAAAACGGCGAAAACGGACGCCTTTTATGCTCGCTTCCCGACGGCTGCATCATAGAATCGCTCGCACAGAAAAAGAACACTATGGAAAACGGCGACTATATCGGTGTTTTTCTGCGCGAATATACGTTTGACGGCGACGGCCGCATAATCAACATTTCACGGTCAAAGGACATAGCGATCGTCAATGTCAAAACAGGCGAGTACATCATAACAAAAAGCAGGTAAAGAGGCGGACATGCGCGCGCCGCAGACTGCCGAAAACGACGTTTTCCAAACTTGGCAACGCCACACTTTCCGCGTCAGCGGAAACGTGTCGCAGGTCGGCGCGTCAGCGACGAACTGCCGCCGTAAGGCTTCGCAGCTTC
>CANQMJ010000054.1 GCA_947624945.1 uncultured Clostridia bacterium
AAAAACTCTGCAATTTGCTTCTGCTCTGCTATTTCCTTTGGCTTCTGAATATCCATTTCAGAAATCATTTCAAGGCGCACAGAGTCAACGGTAGCTTTGGCAGTCATTTTCATAGCACGGTCATAGAATTTGGTGGAGAAATAATAATAAAAATATTTGCCCCAAATATCCTTAAAATCCGCCATTTTATAACATCTTTGATGTAAATCAAATTTGCCGTTTACATAGTGAAATACCTTGCCTATATTCCCGTCGCCAATAGTTATGACAGCCTCGCAATCATATAAATATTTATTGCTTCTTACTGGTATATCAGAACGTATGAAAAATGGGTATTCGCCATCTTCAATCTGGTCTTGTGTGTTGCTCTTTCCTGTCCCTATTGAGCACAAGTCTTTCGCCTTACGCTGTTCCCAATCGTCCGTGAAACCGCGGAAGCGCCATTCCGGGACAGATCGTCCGTTTGCGGGGAACATTTTCTGCAAACAAATTGATTTGAAGCGCTTTATCTGTTCGATCTGTTTGTCGTACAGTTCAACAGCCTTGTCCCATGTCATGAGTATCTCGGCAATACGCGACTGCTCTTGTAAAGAAGCGGGGTAGGATATTTTTATTTTAGGGAGTGTATCGCGGTTCACTCCATACACTTTAAAGCCTGCCGCGAGCCGCTGAAACTGCTTTTTGACACTCTCCAAAGATGTGATATACTGCTTATACCATTTTTCAAGGTTGCAATTTTTCGGTCTTCCGAAAATAATATGGAGTCCGGCAATGAAAGGTTCATTTGAAGGATCGTCGATCAATACAGAGCGAGATGTACCCTCTAAATCTTCGGAGGCATCCAAAAACGCTACGTCGCCGTCCCTCATCAGACATGTTTCTTTATCCGATAATGCAATATTGTATTTCGGAAGCTGTTCATACTGATCGAAAGACACACTATTGAATGTTCCTCTATGTAAATCCCCATAGTGAAGGTATGCGTACCCTTCGTCGCCAAGCTCGTCGCGCGATGCGCTGAGTCCGCCGAAAAAGTCAAACAAATCGCCGAAAGATTTATCTGTTATCCAATCGCGCGGAAAAACACCGAAATCGGTTTTTTTGTATCCGTCCGGTATTTCGCCGTTATTCAGTTGGGCGATACGCTGTTTAATCGATTGCTCCATCGTCCTAATGCTCCGATCGAATTTGTTTTTTGTGCAAAGGCAAATCCTCGTTTACTAAACCATCGTTTCACATAAGTCCTAATTCTTTTAAGTATCTCGCCATTTCCGCCTCGATTTCGGCGATTTGCGTTTTCAATTCCTCGATCTCCGTATTCACCTGATCGATATCAATAATTTCTTCTTCCTCGAACGTGTCAACGTAGCGGGGAATGTTCAAATTGTATTCGTTCTCTTTGATCTCATCGAGCGATGCCGTGTGACTGTACTTGTCATGTTCGGCATTCTCGCCGTTCCTGTACGCCGTGTACGTTTCTACGATCCTTGTAATATCCTCATCGCGGAGGACATTCTTTGCTCGGTCTTTTTTGAAATATTTTGACGCGTCGATAAACAGCACGTCCGTATTGCTGCGTCCCCGCCTGAATACGATTATGCAGGCAGGTATTGATGTGCCGTAAAACAGATTTTCCGGCAGTCCGATCACAGCGTCGATCAGATTCTTTTCAATGATCGTCCGGCGTATGCGGCCTTCGCTTGCGCCGCGGAACAAGACGCCGTGAGGAGCAACAGCAGCGACACGACCGTTTCCGCTCATGCTGGCGATCATGTGGAGCAGGAACGCCCAGTCGCCTTTACTTGCCGGCGGAACTCCTATATCAAAACGGTGCCAACGGTCAAGACCTGCTTCCATCTTGAATTCTTTTTTCTTTCCCTTTTTCGCCTTTTCGTTTTCTTCGTCGTCAGACACGTCGCCGCCCGGATTAAATCCTTCCGCCCATTTATCCTTGCTGAACGGCATATTTGCAACGATACAGTCGAATTTCATCAGGTTGCCGTCGCTGTCGAGATGCTGAGGGTTGGCAAGCGTATCACCCCAAGCGATCTTCGCATCCTGTATCCCGTGAATAAACATATTCATTCTTGCCATAGAGATCGCGGAGCTGTTCACTTCCTGACCGTACATCTGTACCTTGTCAAATCCGCCCTTTCGAGCCGCACGTATCAGCAACGAACCCGAACCGCATGTCGGATCATATACGCGATCGTTTTCGACAGGGGAAACGATCTGCGCCATGATCTCGGAAACCTGCTGGGGTGTAAAGAAGCTTCCCGCCTTTTTTCCCGCTAAGGTGGCAAATTCACCGATCATGTACTCGTAGGCGTCCCCGACGATATCTGCCGGAACCTGATTTTCTTTTACTTCGATATTGCTCGGATGCAGATCCAGATCCGCAAAATCATTCAGCAGATTGCGAAGTATGGGATTTTTCTGCTCTTTTTTTCCGAGATTGCTTTCGCTGTTGAAATCGATCCCGCGGAAAATGCCGCTGAGGATCGCATTTGAACTTTCAATGCCGGTAAGCGCTTCGCTTATTTTCGTTCCGAGATCGGGGGCATATTGGTTTGCCAGCAAATAGTCAAACGTGAATTCTCTCTTGAGAAAGAAGGGAAGATTTGATATTTGTCTTTCAAGCCGAATTCCGCTGTATTCTTTTTCAAGTTCTTTTACGCTTTCATCGAATGTATCGCTTAAATATTTTACAAAGAACATGGAAAGAACATAGTCCTTGTAATTTGATGCGTCAATATTGTCGCGAAACGTATTTGCTCCTGCCCAAAGGGCGCGTTTGATATCGTCAAATGTCGTCTTAGCCATCGATTTTTTCTCCTGATGTATGAAGCGATTTTTTTATAATATAGTTTGTTCGCATATTTTCAAGCTCAGCAAGCCTGATTTTATTCTTCTTCATTTCGGTACTTTTGTACCATAGCTCTCCGAGTATTCGTCTCCTGTTTTCGTCGGGAAAGGGAATTTCCAACGATTCAAGATCGGATCGATTGATCGACTTCATAACTGCCCCGACAGAGCTTTCCACAGACAATTCGCTGATTTTTTCATTAAGAAACATCGCCAAGTACATCGCATCCGTCTCTGTATTCGGGGAAACGATGATCAGATTGTTCCCGCAGTAAACTTCGCCCGGTTCAAAATCAATGTAGTTTACAAATGTTGGGGTTATCCTTTTGACAACTATATCGCTTCGGTTCAAACGCCAGTCTTTGTCGGGAACGACATAGTTGACGGTGTGATCATTTAAAACTACGTTGTCTGAAAGAAAATTGGCGCAAACTAACCATTTTGAAGGTGTGTTTTGTGTTCTTAACCGAGACGGTGTTGCGGAGCAAAATTTGATTTTGGCACAATCTCCCAATCTTTTGTATTGCATATAAGTAACCTCGTAAATCGGAATGGCGCAGTTAGATAGGATCCTGCTCCATCGCTTTAATACCTCGGGAGCGAGCCGAGGTTATCTCTCTTTATGTTGTTGGCATCTGTACGTAGGTACCGACCGTCAACAACACGGACGTCTTCGCCTTCGACCCAGACGGAGAACCTAAGATATTTTGTCTTTGTATAGCCGGGATTTTGATTGATAAAGTCGATCATATCGCTTTTTGTACATTCATTGATGGCTTTTTGTGAAAGATAGTCGGTCCACTTCATTTTCGAAATGTACTCATTTCCGTATGAATCCTGTTCGTAATGAACGGCGTCGATATATACCACGTTTTTTCCTCCTTCCTTATGCACTGATAAGTCAGACGGCATCTTGACAAAAAGTGAAAAACGTAGTATACTCTTAGATGCGACTCGAGAGTATCGTCAAGATGCTCGTCAACGGCTTGGGTTCCTATCGAATCCAAGCCGTTTTTTCCTTACGTAAGCAGTATACAACACATTATCCGACTTGTCAAGCCTTATTTCAAATTTTATTTTGCAGTATTTCACTTACTTCCCAAAAACCTTTCTGCATAATTTCAATGCGAAGGTAAATCTATAAATGTTGGTATTTTTGCTTTGTCGTCAATAAACGGTATATACTAAAAATCAATGACTCACAATCTGCTAAACGAAACCGGCGGAGCTTCGGCTCCGCCGGTTCATCTAATCTTCTTTTGTAAGTCGAACAGCCAAGCACTCCATCATCAAACGAATCCCAAAAGAAACCCCATATTGAAATGCCGCTTGCTCGGCGAGGACGTGCATTTCACTGACCACATCATCGTACTTTTCAAGCAGCTCCTTTTGCTGATCGGTCAATGTACCGGTGAGTTTATCGCGCTTTCTGCCCATGAGCGAGAGCAAGTACTTGAATTGCAGGTTCTCATGCAGGATCGTTCCTTGCGTCTTCTTTTGTGAGCGTAAATTCGGCGAATTTGAATGGCGGGGCAGCTATCTCCTGCCTTACATGAGCGCTGCCCGGATAGCGCTGACCGATCTTTCGCATCCAATAGACAGTTTTATCACCGAATTGTATCGTCCTTACAGCGGTTTTTCTTTTTATGCGGGACCATACGGCTGACTATCATTCGCGCATTTGATGGTTGACGTATAATTATCTTGTTTTTTCGGCAATAAAGTGGTAAAATGAATTTACACTTATCAGATATATATCGCATCGTCTGTTTGCAAAATCGTGAGGTGATATTATGTCGGGGAAAAACGCTCATAAAAACGGCGGAGGATTTTTCGACGATCTTTTCAATAAGCCGTTTGGGGGACTTGTTGACTTTAACGGCGACGGAAAGGAAGATCTGTTCGAGCAGTTGATGGCTTGGCAAATACTCAATAACGGTGCCAAAGAAGCTGACGCTGACCTTGATGACATCGGGATCGATGACGAATTACGCGATTTTGAACTGAGCATCGCAGACGAAGATGAATTTGACTGCGGCGATGATGATATAGATGACGATACATATATCGATGCTGACGAAGACGACGAAGACGACGAATACGATGAAGCTCCCGAAGATATGGGAAATGATTTTTTCAGTGCGGACTTTTCTGCGTCGACCGACCCGGACATTTATGATGAAGAGATCAATGAAAGTGATTTCCCGAACAAACGCCGTTTCAATGCCGCATCGACACTGGCAAATCAGTATATGTTTTACGGCAATAAGGAATATGAACGGGAGGAAAAGGACCGCTGCCGTTTCATTTTAGAAAATGGCGACAAGCTCATTGCGGCAGACTATCTGACGCCCGACGGCGACTTTCTCTTCTCACAGGCAGTCAAGGACAATTTTGATCTTCCGGTTACGCTACCGGACGAAGACGAGACGAGCGAATTCGATTTATCCGAAATAGTACGTAAGATCGCGAATCGCGACGCAGTGTTGGCGCTCCGAGTATGGGAATGGTGTATCGACAACTTTCTGCCGTATGTTGATTATGCGCCGTGTTACAGGGCTTTGATGACAAACGGACTTCTTGACGAAATATATGACTTTCCCGATAAGTTTTTGAGAACACTGCGGTCTTTTCTTAACGAACACGAAAGTTTCAGAACAAAAATTATTCTCGAAGCCGATGAACTGCCGAACTGTCTTTCACAGCTTATAGTTGATATGATCCGCGACGGATACACCGACGCGGCTGAAGCTGTGTTTGATAACGGACTTCTCATGTCAAACGGCAAATGGAGACAAATAAACGATCTGATGAGCGGTCTTTTGCTGTTCGCCAAAGAAGGCTATGAAGAGCTCGAGACTATGGAATTTATCGAGGCCCGGTTCCTTCCGAAGGTGAAGTCCTACCCCGACGGCATGATACGGGATGAAATAGAGGGATGGAAAAAGGATATCGCCGATTATAAGCAGTATGTTGAAAGCACTTCGGAGAAGTATGCGTATTCCAGGGGCAACGCATGGAGAAATACCGTTCCGGACGGAAGCGAGTACGGTCTTGATCCGTGCGATTACGACAGCGAACAGGAGTATTTAACTGCTTTACACAGTGAAAAATACGCTTGGCGTGAGAGATGCAAAGAAAGCGATACGCTCGGTCTTGACCCGGAACAGTTTGAGACAGAGGACGAATTCGACGATGCGTGGCAAAAGCTCTATGACCGTGAGCAGCAGAAAAAACTTGACGAGCAGAAGCGTCAGCGCCGGCTCGCGAGAGAAAAAGAGCTTGATACGCTGAAAGCGTCGCGAGAAAAGCATATGAAGGAGGCTTTAGCCGATAAAAATATCTACACATGCTGCGGCGTCCTGCTCCCGTTCTCCGACCGTCCGTATTCCTTTCGGACCGACGACGGGAGTCTGAAGATAGGCGACCGTGTCATCGTACCCGTCGGGGAGGATAATAGAGAAACGGAAGGTGTGGTCGTTTCTATCGGGCTTTATACCCGCATAGGGTTGCCTTTCCCGATAGAGAAAACGAAATTCATACTGAGAAAAATATAGCGGGCGAGTATATTATACGTCTGCATAACAATGTTATACGCGTGCATAATATCGTGGCGTAAAGTCTCTGCCACAAGTTCGAGGAGGAAATGCTGTGTCTGAATACAACATAGATCGGGAACTGGCGGGGATAGCAAAGATCAAAATGCCGAACGCCCCGTCGCTTTTTCCCTTGATGAACAAAATCATCGGCTTATCCAAATGCCGATCTGACGAGTCTGTCGTCGTTACCCGGCATAAGACGCCGGGGTATGGCGGCGCGATCCTCAATACTTTGGTCATCGAACCCGTCAGTCATACGGGTGAGCTGCCGTGTATGGTGCTTTATCACGGCGGAGCTTTTGTGCTGAAAGCATCTTTTGCCCATCACAATATGGCGAGGCTGTACGCAGCAAAGCTTCCGTGCAAGGTCATATATACCGACTACCGTTTGGCGCCGAAAAATCGTTTTCCCGTTCCGGCAGAGGACGGCTTTTGCACATACAAATGGGCGCTGAAACAGACCGGCAGCGCGCCCGTCGTTATCGCCGGAGACAGCGCCGGCGGAGCGCTTGCGTTGGCTGTCACATTTATGGCAAGGGACCGATGCATTCGTATGCCGGATGCCGAGCTGTTGGTCTATCCTGTCACGGACAGGCAGATGGCGACCGAGTCCATGAAAAGATATGTTGACACCCCGGTCTTTGACGCGAAGCTGTCAAAAATGATGTGGGACGCCTACCTTGGACGCACACAGCCGGAAATGATCGAATATGCCTCTCCTTTGGAGGCGTCGTCGTTTGCTCAGTTTCCGCCGACGTACATAGAGGTCGCGCAGTTTGACGCACTCCGTGACGAGGGCGTACTGCTGTGTCAAAAACTGAAAGATCAGGGAATACCGACTGAATTGCATGAGGTAAAAGGCGCGTGTCACGGATTTGAAACGGCAACAAAAAGCAATTTGCTGAAAACATGTGTCGATAGAAGGATGGATTGGCTCAAATCGGTTATTGAAAGGAGCATCACCGAATGACTCTTGATGAAAGACTGACGCAGGTCGTGCCGACGGCGCGGCAGATATCGCACCAAAGCACCGAGTTTTACGCCTTCGTGCATTTCGGGATGAACACGTTTACCGACCGCGAATGGGGCGACGGCAGTGAATCGCCCGAAATATTCGACCCATACGCACTCGACGCAGATCAGTGGGTCGCGGCGATCAAGTCCGCAGGAATGCGCGGACTTATCCTCACATGTAAACATCACGACGGCTTTTGCCTTTGGAACAGCAGACTGACGGAGCACTGCGTCTCATCGTCGCCGTATAAAAAAGACATCGTAAAGCAGGTCGCGGACGCATGCAGGCGCGGCGGGATAAAGTTCGGCGTGTATATCTCTCCGTGGGACAGACATTCGCCGCTCTACGGTCGGGGAGAAGCGTATGACGACTATTTTGTCGGTCAGCTGAAAGAGCTTTTGACCGGGTACGGCGAGATATTTTCTGTTTGGTTTGACGGCGCATGCGGCGAGGGACCGAACGGCAAAAAGCAGTACTACGACTGGGAGCGCTATTATAAAACGATCCGCGAGCTTCAGCCGAACGCATGTATTTCCGTATGCGGCGAAGACGTCAGGTGGTGCGGCAACGAGGCGGGATATACACGACCGTCTGAGTGGAGCGTCGTCCCGAAGCGGACAAAGGACACCGAAAAAATCGCCTCGCTCAGTCAAAAGAGCGACGTCGAAGAATTCCGCAGGCACAGGATCGCTGCGTCGGATATTGACCTCGGCAGCCGCGAGATACTAAAAAATGAGTCGGAGCTGATATGGTACCCCGCGGAGGTGAACACCTCGATACGCCCGGGCTGGTTCTGGCACGAAAGCGAAAACGACAAGGTGCGCGGACTCGACGAGCTGATAAATATCTACTACAATTCGGTCGGCGGCAACGCGACGTTCTTGCTTAATATACCGCCGATGAAAAACGGACTTTTCCACGAGAATGACGTCAAAAGGCTCGGTGAGATCGGCAGCTTTCTGCAAAACGCTTTCAGGACGAATCTGCTCCCGAGTGCCGAGATATATGCTGACAACGAATCCGATATTCACAGCATAAGCGGCGTTCTCACCGATGATTATGATCCATACTACGCGCCCGAGCGCGGCAGAAATACAGCATGCATAACGGCAAAGTGGCGTGAAGAAAAGAATATCGGTCATATCATCATCAAGGAAAACATCGAATAAAGCCAGCGGATCGAGAGCTTTACGGTGGACGCTTTGCAGAACGAAGAATACCGTGAGATATATTCCGGCAGCGTTGTCGGATATAAAAAGATCATACCGCTCAAATGCGTGAAAACCTCGGCGCTGCGGGTAAGGATAACAGACTCGCGCTGTGAGCCGACGGTCGCGTTTTTGGGAGTTTACGAGGCGGCGGAATGACGCAGACGGGGTACAAAACCGTCAGATCGACCGAATGTTTTTGTCATCAGATAGGAATCACAGCGTGATATATAAAAAGAAATTTGCAAAAGTCCTTACAGTAACAATTTTTGCGGCAGCAACTTCTGCCCGGAGATTTTGAGGTATGAATGCGGATATGGATATGGAACTGAGAACGACGATGGAATTTGTCAAAGACATGGGGATGGGAATAAATCTCGGCAACACCTTTGACTGCTCGGGGGACTGGATCGCGAAGACGGTCAGGGCGCAGGAGACCGCATGGGGCAGCCCTGTCATAACAAAGGAAATGATAAAATGCTGCGCCGACGTCGGATTCGGCGTCATGCGCCTGCCGGTGAGTTGGACAGTCCTTATGGACGGTGACGGGAACATCGACAAAAATTTTATGGACAGGATCGACGAGGTCGTCGGCCGGATCCTTGACAGCGGCATGTGCTGTATTCTCAATTCACATCACGACGGATGGGCTGAAAAGTTTACCGGGGACTACGACGGCACGATGAAGCTTTACACGGGAATGTGGAAGCAGATAGCCGGTCGATTCAACAAATACGGCGAAAATCTGATGCTTGAGTCGATGAACGAGGTCGGATTTGACACAGTTTGGAACAGGTACGGCAGCACGGACGGCAAGCAAAAAGCGTTTGACATGTTTGGCAAAATAAATCAGAAGTTCGTCGATGTTATCCGCGGTTCATGCGGCAATAATGAAAAAAGGCACCTTCTGATAGCGTCCTACTGGACAGCGATCGAATGCGCCTGCGATGATGTGTTTGTGCTTCCCGACGATCCTGCAGGCAGACTTGCCGTTTCCATTCACTACTACGGACCGCCCACGCTCTGCCTTATAAGCGAGGACGTGGAGTGGGGCAGGGCGAGGACCGACTGGGGCAGTCAGGCGGACTATGACGAGCTGAATATGTTGTTTGACATGATGAAGGAAAAATTTATTGACAGAGGCACTGCGGTCATCGTCGGCGAGTACGGCTGCTTCGGCGATAACAAGACCCGCGAAACGCGCGAGAAATGGACTCTCGACGTCGGCACGGCGGCGCATGAGAGACAGATGTGTCCGATCCTCTGGGACACCCCGGGAGGGGAGTTTAACAGGAATAAATGCTGTTTTGAATTCCCCGGGTTTATTGAAAGACTGGTGGCGATAGGGAATAGCTGATGCAGCATAGTTATTTCAAAAAAATAAAAATCCGCTCTGTTGAATCAGAACGGATTTTTGTTTATTATGAGTTAACAATCTGTACGAACGCTGCTTCCCGAATTGATGAAACACCAAATCTAAAAATATCTAAGATATTCAAAATAAATCAAGGCATATTTTCCTTTTATATTTATCAGTATCATGATATCATAAAAGTGTCAAATGTATAATGTGCAAAATACAGCAATTGTGCATAATCACATTTTTATTTCTTTTCCCAGTGCTCCAAACTGAGAACGAGCATTTTAGTCCGCATTATGAAGCTCCGTCTCGCGGATGTACTTTTCTCTATACTCCCTCGGCGGGATTGAAAAATATTTTTTGAATGTGTTCGAGAAATAATCGGGGTTGTCTATCCCTACCATATAGCAGATCTCTGAGACTGTCATGTCGGTGGATTTAAGCAGATTGGCTGCCGCGTTCAGTCTCATATTTCTCACATAGAGTGCGAATCCGACGCCTGTTCCGGTCTTGAAGATATGCGAGAAGTACGCGTCCGACAGACCGACGTACTCGGCGGCGCTGTGAAGAGTAATATTCCCGCGGTAGTTGTTTTTCACATATATGATCGCGTTTTTTATGACGCTGCTCGGCGACGGTGAGCCGCTGCCTCCGCTCAGTTCGTTTATTATGCCGATGCAAATATTTTCGATACGGTTGCGCGTTTCGAGGTCGTAGTACCTGCCTTTTGCTTCATACGACGTTGTCAATTCTGCAAAGTCTCTGTTTGCATTCTCGTATTTTTCTTCATCGAGGTATAACACTATCGGCTCAGAGCACGCATAAAGCTCGGATGAAACGTTTGCGTCAAGATGATGTGTCTGAAACTGCACGATGTAGTTTTCAAACGATTCGTTTTTGCCGACGCTGTGCAAGTGAAAGTCTGCGGGCGTAGTCAGGCAGAGCATCCCGCGCTTTATGGGAAAACGAACATTGTTTATCTCGATAGTACCGCTGCCGGATGTGAACAGCATCAGCTCCCAAAAGCTGTGATAGTGGGTCTTGTTGTTGTAATAGTTGTCGAAATCAGTCTCGGCAAGTATGATGTAGCTCTCGGAATGATCATTGACCGTGATGTCTCTGACAACGCTTATATTCTTTGTCTTTTCCGGCATCGGTACCACCCCCTCATCTCATATTTTACACGATATCTTTGATCATATCAAGATAAATAATCAAAACATGGAGGACGAAAATGAAACGAAGGTATTTGTGCTTTGTACTAACGCTGTCGTTGCTTTTGACGCTCATCGTGTCGTGCGCGCAGAAGCCTGACGACGGCGATGCGCAGATATCGGGCGCATCTGCCGACACTGATGCCGAAACGCAGTCCGGCGGCTTCGACGGCAGCCTTTCCGCGTTTGAAAATGCCATCGAGATTTACGGTAGGCAGAATTACGACGGAAGAGAATTTAAGATACTTGCTCCGGCTCCCGGGTCGCATTTCTACAATTACAGCGGCGCGACCGAGAACGAGGTCTGGTACGAGGAGCCGAGCAACGAAGCTCTGCCGAACGCCATATGGCAGCGCAACTCTAAGGTCGAGGAGACTCTCGGCATAAAGATAACGCCTGTGTTCATGCCGTCGACGGGCGAGATCGACACGACCGTGAACACGAATAACGCCGCCGGTGACACCGACGCGTTCGACGTCGTTCTCAACCGCCTCGACTCTGAGATGTCGTATGCGGCGAACGGATATCTTCTGAACTTCTACGATATCGATTCGATGGATATGGCGCATCGCTGGTGGGACCGTCAGATAGTTGACACCTTCACGTTCTACGGCAACAAGCTCTATGTGCTGTCGGGCGACATCAACTACTACGACGATTACGGCGTACAGATAATGTTCTTCAACCAAAAAATGTGCAGGGATATCGGATACGATTTCCCTTATGACGCAGTGAGGAACGGCACATGGACGATGGATATGATGCTGACTATGGCGGCTGCGGCGTATTCGGACGAAAACGCAAGCTCTAAATCCGAACCCGGTGTCGATATCCTCGGACTCGGCGACAACTATGACTGCATAGCGCATTATCTGTATCCGTACGGACTCAAAATGAGCGACCAAAACAGCGACGGCGAGCCGGAGGTCGTATGGGCAAACGATATCAACACGACAGTCGTCGAAAAGCTGTGCGATGTGTTCACGTCCGATTACGCATCAGCGGCAACGTACGATAATATGAGGTATTTCACTGAGGATAAGCTGCTCTTCTATTCCGAGATGCTCGGCATGATACCTAACTTCAAGGACATGGAGACGGATTTCGGTATACTTCCGATGCCGAAGGGTTCGGAGGATATGGACAGGTACAACGCATACGTCAGCAACGGATGGAGCACTTCATACGCGATCCCGTCGACATTTACAACCGATTCCGCATACGATACGGGCGTCATTCTCGAATTTCTGTCCGCTGCCTCTATGGACACCGTGACGCCGGCGCTTTACGATCAGCTGCTCCAGGCGCGGTATATAAGAGATCCCGAGTCAAAGGAAATGCTTTCATACATTTTGGACTCCAAGGTATATGACCTTGCGGGAGATCTCGAGTGGGCGACGGCGCTTCGTTCTGTGTATCAGAACATATTCACAAACCGTTCGCAGTCGTTCGTTACGATGATGAAATCGGTCGAACGGCCTGTTGAAAAATCGCTCGTCAAGTTCTGTACGAGCATACAGGAGCTCGACTCAAAAGCGACAGGCAATATGAAGCCGACAGATACGGCCGGCGTCGATACTTCTCCGACTGAGGCATCATATGCTCTTGGAGACACTATCGAGGGCGAATCATATGACGACAAGCAGGGCTCCGTGCGCGAGGAGATTATAAACGACGGTACGGATTCTGCCGGCATGAATCTCGGATATGTCGCCGTCGGCGATTGGGTATGCTATAACGGCGTCGACCTCACGGGCGCAAAAGAGATCAAAGCGCGCCTTGCCGGTTCGTCGGGAGTGCTTGAATTCAGAATAGACGCGCCTGACGGAACGCTCATCGCGTCGACAGAGCCTATAGCGACGGGATCGTGGAACACGTATGATGAGTTTACGACTCCGATCACGGAGAGCGCGGACGGCGTACACACCGTATATATCGTGTTCACGGCAGCGTCGACAAACGTAGACTGGTTCATGTTTGAATAAAAAGCGTCGTCCTCTCACGGTCTGCAGCCCGTGAGGGGACGGTTCATCCTGATGCAAAAGTGCAATATCTCTCAGCCGACATGGACAATGCCGGCTGAGTTTTTTGCAGCCGAAAAACGAACCCTGTCCTGCAGGGAAATGAGGAAACGCTTTAATAAAAAGGCGCACTGAAACAAATCAATACGCCGAGAATGTCCTCGCGGCTGGTGCAGCTTTATTGATATACCGACGATATTCCTCTACTTTGTGATCAGCTGATCGGACCAGTCTTTCCGCCCGCACTTTTGATCAACAGAAAATCCGATGTTAAATAGCTATACGCTTGACAAATTGCGATTCTGTGATATAATTCAAGTAAACAAATTGCGATTCTGCGAGATTTGAGCAAAAGAAAAAATGCGACGGAGGCTTTCAATGTTCAAAAGAAAAATATACGATAAACTTGTTGAGTGGAAAAACGAATCGGACGGAAAAACCGCGCTTATGATCGAAGGCGCACGTCGAGTCGGAAAATCCACAGTTGCCGAAACATTTGCAAAGCAAGAATATGAAAGCTATATTCTGATAGATTTTTCTTCAACATCAAAAGCTGTCAAGGATCTATTCGGGGATATGACCGATTTGAACTACTTTTTCCTTCAGCTTCAGCTGCTGTTCAGGGTCGACCTTGAAGAGCGCCGTTCGCTTATTATTTTTGACGAAGTGCAGCTTTTCCCTCCGGCAAGGCAAGCTATAAAGCATCTTGTAAAGGATCGCAGGTATGATTATCTCGAAACCGGCTCGCTTATCTCCATAAAGAGAAATGTCAAAGACATCCTCATCCCGAGCGAAGAGAGAAAGGTCAGTATGTACCCCATGGATTATGAAGAATTTCTATGGGCAATAGGTGACAGCACTACTACGCCGCTTATACGCAAATGTTTTGAAGCACGGCAACCGGTGGGAGAGCAGTTAAATAGAAAACTTCTTCGTGATTTCAGGCTGTATATGCTTGTAGGCGGTATGCCGCAAGCGGTCAGCGAGTATATTGAAACAAACAATTTTCGTAAAGTTGACATGGTAAAACGGGATATTCTTGCGCTTTATGAAGAGGATTTCCGAAAATTCGACCCCTCAGGAAGAGCGTCGATGCTGTTTGATGCTATTCCGGCAATGCTTGCCAAAAACGCATCAAGATATCAAACGTCGGGAGTTTTAAAAAAATCCAGGACAAACAAATTGTCCGATATAATAGCTGAAATGGAAAATTCCAAAACAATTCTGATCTCCTATCATGCCGACGATCCGAATGTAGGGCTTTCTGTGACCGAGAATCTATCCGTATTCAAGATGTTCATTTGCGACACAGGGTTATTTGTAACACTGATGTTCAAGGATAGGGATTTTACCGAGAACATCATCTATGAAAAGTTGTTGAGCGATAAACTCAGCGCAAATCTCGGATATCTTTACGAAAATGCAGTAGCACAGACGCTTGCCGCAAACGGGAACAAGCTGTTTTACTACACTTTCTTCAATGAATCATCAAGGCATAATTATGAGATCGATTTCCTGCTGACAAGGAAAAACAAAATCTGTCCTATCGAGGTGAAATCGTCGGGTTACAAGGCTCATGTATCTATGGATAAATTTTTTGAGAAGTATTCCTCACGGGTACTGCAAAAATATCTTGTCTATCCGAAAGATCTTGCAAAAGACGCAGACACCCTTTGCGTGCCGATTTATATGACGCAGTTTTTATAATTCACCGCATGAAGCAACAACCAAAAGCCGGACATCGTCTGCTCTTTTTGCGAGCACACTGTCCGATTTTGTTTATCACTTCAATATTCATGGATCCCTTGACATTTGTGCAAAGATGATGTAATATAAGAACAGAAATAGTTTGTGCGTAAATCAATTCCATTACAAAATCGGTCGGTAAACTATCACACTATCATATCAAAGGAGACTAACGCATGTCAAACTACAAGATCGTTCACTTGCCCGACGACGAAGGCTACCGCTGGTGGCGCATCTACGACGACACGTACGTCATACATTACGGCGAGGCGCTCGACATATTCCTGCTTCTCGGC
>CANQMJ010000055.1 GCA_947624945.1 uncultured Clostridia bacterium
GGCGGCGCTGTCCGTGGCGATAGTGTACGTAGCGGCAGTGACGGAGCTGTTTTCGTATTCGGGCTGCCTCGTCGCGACGATAATAGTGCTGTTCCTGCGCGTCGAATACGGGATGAGGACGGCGGCGGTCGTTTACGCGTCGGTGTCGGCGCTGTTGTGGATGATACTGCCCGACAAATCCATAGCAGCTGTATACACGTTCGTGACGGGCATATATCCGCTCGTCAAGATATACTTCGATAAGATAAAAAATAAGATTTTGCGCGCCGCGGTGAAGCTTTTGGCGTTCAACGCCGACATCGGCGTGCTGTACGCCGCCGCGATGGCGCTGTTCGCGCCCGAGGCGGAGAGCGTATTTATCACTGTCGCGATGTTCGCGCTCGCAAATTTTACATTTCTCGTCGCGGACTTTCTTTTCGACAGACTGACGGCGCTTTATGTGGTAAAATACAGGCAGGTACTTAAGCGGCGCGGAATAATTTGACAGAGCGCTTCATGCAAAACGAATATACCGGAATAAAACATATACAAATTTCAGAAGAAGGGACTGCGGCACGGACTCACCGTCGCGCTGCCGCAAAGGGGCAATAATGGTAAGATCGATGACGTCCTTCGGACGCGCCGTGCGCGAGTTCGGAGGAAAGCGGTACACGGTCGAGATAAAGAGCGTAAACGGCAAATATCTCGATTTCTCGATAAAGTATCCGCGCCAGTACGGGTTCGTCGAGTCGCGCATCAAGTCGCACGTGACGTCGCGCGGCGTGACTCGCGGGAAGATAGACTGCTATCTCGGCGTCGAGGTGATAGAGCAGCAGGGCGTCGACATAACGCTCGACGGCGCGCTCGCCGCGTCGTACATCAAGGCGCTCGAAAGGCTGCGCGACGAGTTCGGTCTGCGCGACGACATATCGGTGTGCAGAGTCGCCGCGTTCCACGACATTTTCAACGTGACGCACCCGGAGGAGGACACCGAAGCCGAGTGGGAGGCTGTCAGGGCGACGCTCGACGACGCGCTCGACGAGTTCCTCGCGATGCGCGAGGCCGAGGGCGCGCGGCTGTGCGAGGACGCGAAGACGAAGCTCGAGGAGATAAGGTCGGCGGCAGCCGAGATAAAGGTTATATCGGAGCGCAACATAGAGACGTATCCGACGCGGCTCGCGGAGCGGATAACGCAGCTTTTGGAGGCTGTCGGCGTCGAGGCGGAGATAACGGAGTCGCGCATACTCACGGAGGCGGCGATATTCGCCGACAAAGCGGCGATTGACGAGGAGCTCGTGAGGCTGTCCTCGCATCTGTCGGCGTTTTACGAGATAATGGACGGCGAGGAAGCCGTCGGGCGCAAGCTCGATTTCCTTATACAGGAGATAAACCGCGAGACGAACACGATAGGCTCGAAGTCGCAGGACACGAAAATAGCGCGTCTCGTCGTCGATATAAAATGCACCGTCGAAAAGCTGCGCGAGCAGATACAGAATCTTGAATGAGAGGCGGTGACGGAAAAATGACGCTTCTCAACATAGGATACTCGAATCTCGTCGCCGTCGAGCACATCATAGCGATCATAGCGCACGATACGGCGCCCGCGAAGCGGCTCGTCGCGGAGGCGAAGGAGTCGGGACGGCTCATAGACGCGACGTGCGGCAAGCGCACGCAGTCGGTGATAATAACGGACAGCGACCACGTCATACTGTCGGCGTTGTCGACGGATTCTCTCGACAGACGCGCGTCCGGCGCCGAGGAATAAAAGCGCGCGCACATGCGCCGCGCAGTCAAAATCAATTATAACAGCACAGATATTTCTGAAAGGATACACAAGTTATGTCAATGATATCACCCTCTATCGACGAGCTGACGAAGGGTCAGTTCAACCGCTACACGCTCGTTATCGCGACAGCGAAGGTCGCGCGCATGGTGACGAACGAATACGTCAAGCAGCGCGAGAGCGCCGAGGCGAAGATAGCGAACAAAGAGACGGATAAGCTGCTTACCTCGATGATAAAGAAGGAGTTCCGCGATGAGAAGGCGGTCAGGAGCGCGGTGACGCGTCTCGCCGCTGACGAATTTCGCATCGTTCCCTCCGACGACGGCAGGTTCTGACCGTGTCCGCATACGGCGAATACGCGGGCGTCCGCATACTTGACGCGCCCGCTCACGCCGACCGTGAATACACGTATTATATACCGCGCGAGCTGTCGGAAGAGGTGCGTCCCGGGGTCTTTGTCGCCGTACCGTTCGGCGGCGGGAACAGGAAAAAGACGGCGCTCGTCGTAAATGTATACGACTCGACGGATGTCGAGAGATGCAAGCCGATATCGGAGATAGCGAGTCCCGGCGTCGTGATGTCGTCCGAGATGCTCGGGATATGCGATTTTTTATGCTCGCAGACGCTCTGCACTTACGGAGACGCGGTGAGGGCGACGGTGCCGCAGGGGGCGATGTCGCGCGTGCGCGAGCTCTATGAGGCGGCCGATACGGAAGCGAGCGAAAGCGTCGTTTCGGGGCTGTCGGCGAAGGCGATGTACGTATACGCGTTCGTGCAGTCGCACGGGCGCGTGACATATGACCGCATACGCGCCGAGTTCGGCGACGCGGCGGTGACGAACGATCTGCTCTCGTCGCTGTGCAGGCGCGGACTTTTGCGCAAGACGCACGATCTGCACGACCCGACGAACGAGGTCGTCGACGCCGATATAAAGCTTGCGGTGTCGGACGACGACGCGGAAGCGTATATCGCGGACAGGTCGGTGCGCTCGAAGCGCTCAAAGGACATTGTTTCGTCCCTGCTCTCGTGCGGCGGCGGATGCAGCGAATCGGAGCTTAAAGCCGAGATGGGAGCGGTGACGACGCAGCTTCGCTCGCTTTGCGAGCGCGGAATTTTGACGCGCGAGGAAAGGCGCGTTTTCCGCAATCCGTTTGCGTCTATCCCTGAGTCTCCGACGGCGCTCACGCTGTCGCCCGAGCAGAGTCGGGCGCGCGACGCGCTCGTATCGCTTTACGAATCGGGCGAGGCGAAGGCGGCGCTGCTGTTCGGTGTGACGGGCAGCGGCAAAACGTCGGTCATAAGGTCGATGATAGACCGCGTGACGTCGGACGGCAGAGGCGTCATAATCCTCGTGCCCGAGATAGCGCTGACGCCGCAGACGGTGTCTATATTCTGCTCCAACTACGGCAGCCGCGTGGCGGTGATACATTCGTCGCTGTCGGCGGGGGAGAGGATAGACGCATGGCAGCGCATACGCGACGGCGGCGCCGACATAGTCATCGGCACGCGGTCGGCGATATTCGCGCCGGTGAAAAACCTCGGCATGATAGTGATAGACGAGGAGCAGGAGCACACGTACAAGTCTGATTCCGCGCCGAAGTATACGGCGCACGACGTGGCGAGATACAGATGCGCGCAGAATAACGCGCTTATGCTTTTGTCGAGCGCGACGCCGTCGCTGTCGACGTATCACAAGGCGAGGACGGGCGCGTACACGCTCGTCGAGCTGCGCGAGCGTTACGGCGGCGCGCGGCTGCCCGACGTAATAGTTGCCGACATGCGGCGCGACAGAGTCGAGGATTCGACGTCCCCGATAGGAAAGACGCTGCGGGCGGCGATAGGCGAGACCGTGGCGCGCGGCGAGCAGGCGATACTGTTTCTCAACCGCCGCGGGTACAACAATTTTTTGTCGTGCCGCTCGTGCGGCAGCGCAGTCGTATGTCCGCGCTGCTCGGTTGCGCTGACGTATCACGCGTCGCGCAAGATAGCGGCGACGGACGATCCCGAAAATTACCGCGCCGAGCACATCGCGGCGGGGTATCTCGAGTGTCACTACTGCGGCTACCGTACGTCGGCGCCGCGCGCGTGTCCCGAGTGCGGCAGCGAGAACATGTACTACATGGGCTGGGGGACGCAGCGCGTCGAGCAGGAGCTCGGCGAGCTTTACCCGACGGCGCGCATACTGCGCATGGACGCCGACACTACGCGGACGCGCTCCGCGTACGATGAAATACTCGGCGCGTTCGGACGCCACGAGGCGGACATTCTGATCGGCACGCAGATGGTGACGAAGGGGCACGATTTCCCCGACGTGACGCTTGTGGGCGTGCTGCTCGCGGAGTCGTCGCTGTATCTTGACGATTACCGCGCGTCGGAGCGGACGTTCTCGCTCATAACGCAGGTGGTGGGACGCGCGGGACGCGCGTCTTTGCCGGGGCGCGCGATAATACAGACGTACACGCCGGACAACAAAAGTCTCGGTTATGCGTGCGCGCAGGATTACGAGAGCTTTTACGACAACGAGATAAAGCTGCGGCGCGCGTACTCGTTCCCGCCGTTCTGCGACATCGCGCAGGTGACGCTGACGAGCGCGGACGAGGCGGAGCTGTCGCAGTCTGTATTGAGGCTGTCGGAGTATATGAAACAGACGGCGTCGACGGAGTATTCGGACGTGCCGCTTTTGATGTTCGGTCCGTTCGAGGCGCCCGTCTACCGCGTCAACGGCAAGTGCCGTATGCGCATTGTGTGCAAGTGCAAGCTGACGAAGCGCACGCGCGCGCTTTTCGCGTCCGTCCTGACCGACTTCGCGCCGAAGCTCACGCGCCGCGTGTCCGTGGCGGTAGATTTTAATCCGAACAGTGTGTGAGGAGCGGGGCGCTGCCCCGTACCCCGCACAGGGGGCTTTTTGAAAAAAGCCCCCTGTGAACCCGCAAAAACTTTTCCGGAAGGAAAAGTTTTTAGTGGGTCTTACAGCGTCGATGTTATAGAGCGTATCGGTGTCCGACGCCGGGCTTCATCAGCTGCAACAGAGGTTATATTCACCGAAGGCGCAGCGCTTCGCGCGACTACTTGTACACGGTAAATATAATCCCTACACGCAGGGATAATGGAATAGAGTATATAAAAAATAGTCAGGAAAAGTTTTGAAAAGGGGGTCCGGGGGAAAAACTTTTTCCAAAAGTTTTTCCCCCGTTAAAATGGCTTTATTAAAAATTCGCAAAAAGGGAGATCCGACGCTGCGGGCGAGGTGCCGTGCGGTGGAGAAGATAGACGGCAGGATACTGACGCTGCTTGACGACATGGCGGAGACCATGCGTAAAGCGGACGGGGTAGGACTTGCCGCACCGCAGGTAGGCGTACGCCGCCGCGTTGTGGTCATTGAGACGGAGGATTCGGGGCTCATCGAGCTTATCAATCCCGAGATAACGGAGCGCGAGGGCGAGCAGCTCGAACGCGAGGGGTGTCTTTCGATACCGGACGAGTGCGGCATTACGCGCCGTCCCGCGCGTGTAAAGGTGCAGGCGCTCGACAGGAGCGGCACGATGCGGACGTACGAGGGCGAGGGACTGCTCGCGCGCGCGTTCTGCCATGAGATAGACCATCTCGACGGAAAGCTCTACATTGACCCGGACGTGCTCGTCCGCATGGTCACCGACGAGGACGACGAGTAAAAGGCAAAGGCGGGGAACGGTAAATGCGCATAATGTTCATGGGCACGCCCGAGATCGCGTCGTCGGTACTCGAAGCCGTCGCACAGACGGGCGAGGAGATCGCCGCCGTCGTGACGCAGCCCGATAAGCCGAAGGGGCGCGGCTACAATATGACGCCGCCGCCCGTCAAGGTGACGGCGGAGAGGCTCGGCATCGCGGTGAGTCAGCCCGATAAAATAAGGACGGAGGAGTTCGCGCGCTACCTCGACGAGATCGACCCGGAGCTCATCGTCGTCGTCGCATACGGGAAGATACTGCCGAAGTTCGTGCTCGATAAGCCGAAGTACGGCTGCGTCAACGCGCACGCGTCGCTTTTGCCGAAATACCGCGGCGCCGCGCCGATACAGCGCGCCATCATGGACGGTGAGCGCGAAACGGGCGTGACCGCGATGTACATGGACGAGGGACTCGACACCGGCGACATGATACTGACACGCAGGGTGGAGATCGCGGACGGCGACGACTTTTTCGACGTCCACGATAAGCTCGCGAAAGCGGCGTCGGAGGCTATTGTCGAGACGATAGGTCGGATAAAGGACGGGACCGTCACGCGCACGCCGCAGCCGGACGGCGCGACGTACGCGCACAAAATTGAGGACGCGGACATGGTGATAGACTTTTCGTGCGGCGCGAAGCGCGTATACGACAAGATACGCGCGCTGACGCCGTCCGCGTATACGAAAACGCCCGACGGCAAGCGTCTGAGGATCGTCGCGGGCGAATATGATGCAGCGGACGGCGACGGCGGCGAATGCGGACAGATATTGTCCGTGTCGGGCGGCAGGATCGCGGTCAGGTGCGGGTCGGGCACGCTGTATATCACAAAGTGCCAGCCCGAGGGCAAGCGTGCGATGGGAGCCGCCGACCTCGTCAACGGCAGACGCATAAAAACGGGCGACATACTCGGATGAGGGGCGAACACCGCGAATACAACGTCCGCTCCGAGGCGGTGAAGTCGCTGTGCCGCATCATGCGCGACGGAAAATATCCGAACCTCGAGCTCGGCGCGGCGATGGGGAAAGCGGAGCTTTCGCACGCGGACAGGTCGCTGTATGCGGCGCTCGTCTACGGCGTATGCGAGCGCGCGCTCACGCTCGACTATGTTATCGCGAACCTGACGGGGCGCGACGTGGGCACGCTCGACGGCGAGACGCTGTCGGCGCTCCGAGTCGGACTTTACCAAATATATTACATGGACAAAATACCGCCGCACGCGGCGGTAAATGAGACTGTTGCGGCTTCTCCCGCGCGTTCGCGCGGACTTGTCAACGCCGTTCTGCGGCGCGCGCTCCGCGAGGGAAGCGTGCTCGATATCCCCGACGGCGACGCGTCGTTGCTGTACTCGCTGCCGGAATGGATAGTGGATCTGTGGCATCGCGACTACCCCGACGACGCCGACGCGCTTTGCGCGTCCGTCAACCGCCGTCCCGACGTGACGCTGTGCGTGAACACGCAGCGGACGAACGCGGAGGCGGTGCTTGAGGCGATGGCAAAGCACGGAGCAGAGGCGGCGCCGAACGCGTTTTTCGGCGACATGATCGACGTAAAACTCGCGGGCGTGCCTGTGACGGAGCTGCCGGGATTTGAGAACGGGGACTATTTCGTACAGGACGCCGCGTCGAATGCGGCGGTGCGAATACTCGACGTACGTCCGGGAATGAGAGTCGCGGACGTGTGCGCGGCGCCGGGCGGCAAGAGCCTTGCCGCCGCGATAATGATGGGGAATTCGGGCGAGGTCGACGCGTTCGACATACATGAAAACAAGCTCGGACTGCTGAGGTCGAGCGCGCAAAGGCTCGGCATCGGCATAATATCGACGTCGGTGCGCGACGCGAGGGATAAGGACTGCGGCGAGCTTCGCCGCGCGTTCGACCGCGTGATATGCGACGTGCCGTGCTCGGGGCTTGGTGTCATCGCGAAGAAGCCGGACATAAGATACAAAAGCGAGGGCGACGTCAGACGACTGTCGGAGATACAGTCGGCGATACTGTCGTCGTCGGCGGAGCTCGTCAAAGAGGGCGGCGTGCTCGTTTACTCCACCTGCACGTTAAGACGCGCCGAAAACGACGATGTCGTGGACGATTTCCTCCACAATCATGACGATTTCACAGCGGATACGTTTACGCTGCCCCACATCGTGGCGGCGAGCTGCGCGACGTTCATGCCGCACAGGCACGGCACGGACGGATTTTTTGCGGCAAAGCTGAGAAGAATAAAGTAAAGGGGAGAACGGGATGAGCGGGAGCGGAAATATCGAAAAGACCGACATTCTCGGCATGTTCCCCGAGGAGATAGAGGCGCTCATAACGTCGCCGCCGTACATGCAGCCGAAGTACAGGGCGAAGCAGATATTCTCGTGGCTGCACGAGCGCGGCGTGGGATTTGACGAGATGTCGAATCTGCCGCGCGGACTGCGCGAGTCGCTCGGCGAAAACTGCATAATAAAGACGCCGACGGTCGAAAAACGTCTCGTTTCAAAGATAGACGGTACGAGAAAGTACCTGTACCGCCTTTACGACGGCAACACTGTCGAGGCGGTGTTCATGCGGTACGAGCACGGCAACACGCTTTGCGTGTCGTCGCAGGTCGGGTGCCGCATGGGGTGCCGCTTCTGTGCGTCCACTAAATCGGGGCGCGTCCGCGACCTCTCCGCGTCGGAAATAGTTGGCGAGGTGATCGCCGCCGAGCGCGACTCGGGCGAGCGCATATCGAATATCGTGATGATGGGGATAGGGGAGCCGCTTGACAATTTTGACAACGTCGTGCGCTTTCTGCGTCTCATATCGCACCCTGACGGCAAAAACATCGGACTGCGGCACATATCGCTCTCGACGTGCGGGCTCGTGCCGAAAATATACGAGCTCTCAAGGCTCGACCTGCCCGTGACGCTGTCGATATCGCTGCACGCGTCGACGGACGCGGCGCGGTCGGAGATAATGCCCGTCAACGACGCGTACAAGATCGACGAGCTATTGCGCGCGTGCCGCGACTGGTTCGTGACGACGGGGCGGCGCATATCGTTTGAGTATACGCTCATCGCGGGAAAGAACGACTCTCCCGCCGACGCAAAGTCGCTGTCAAGGCTTTTATCGAAGTACATGACGGACGGCGGGCGCAGGCTGCCGCTGCACGTCAATCTCATACCGTTAAACGACGTCGAGGGCGTCGGCATGCGCCGCGCGGACAGGGAGTCGGTCGAGAGGTTCCGCACCGTTCTTACCGGCGACGGCATAAACGCGACTGTGCGCCGCCGTCTCGGCCCCGACATCGACGCCGCGTGCGGACAGTTGAGGATATCAAGTAAATTAAGTCAGGAAACTTTTTGAAAAAAGTTTCCCGACACCTTTCAAAAACTTTTCCTAAAAGAGGATACTATGATTTATTCGGCAAAAAGTGACGTAGGACTGAGGCGCAGCTCGAATCAGGACTCGTATTCGACGTTCTCGATATCGGACGACGTCGCGTTCATGCTCGTCTGTGACGGCATGGGAGGCGCGAACGGGGGCGAGGTCGCGAGCAGTCTCGCGTGCGAGGTCGCGACAGAATGCGTGAAGCGCGATCTTGAAACGGTGCTCGCCGACGAGAGGCTCGACCTCGACAGGTACATACCGCGCATACTGACGTATGCGGCGAGGGAGGCGAATCTCGCCGTATTCGACAAGGCGGAGGAGACCCCCGAGCTGTCGGGCATGGGCACGACGTTCGTCGGCGCCGTCGTGTACGACCATACGCTCTACGCGGTAAACGTCGGCGACAGCAGGCTTTACGTCATATCGCACGGCAAGCTCAAGCAGATAACGAGGGACCACTCGTATGTGCAGTACCTCGTCGACCTCGGCGTCATGACGAGCTCGCAGGCGGAGACGTCGTCGAAGCGCAACATCATCACGCGTGCGATAGGCACCGACGAAACTGTCGAGCCCGACACGTACACGGTGACGCTCGAGAAGGGCTCGTATGTGCTTTTGTGCTCGGACGGACTGCCGACGATGACGGACAAGGCTGAGGTCGTGAAGATAATCACGGGCAAGGGCACGCTCGACGAGAAGACGGACGCGATGGTGGCAGCTGCCAACCGCGGCGGCGGTAAGGACAATATAACGGTGATACTTGCCAAGTGCGAGTAAAATGTTCCGCTTTGACATGCGGGCGAAGGTGAGATATGGAGTCATACGAGAGATACGTCGGCACTACCCTCGACGGAAGATATAATATTGAAAAAGTAGTCGGCGTCGGCGGTATGGCGGTCGTTTTCCGCGGATATGACAAGGTCGCGCACCGCCCTGTCGCGATAAAGATGCTCCAGGACCATATCGCGAAGGATGACGACGCCGTGAAGCGGTTCATAAACGAGTCTAAGGCAGTCGCGATGCTGTCGCATCCGAACATCGTGAGCATTTACGACGTGTCGATGCGCGGACAGCAGAAATATATCGTCATGGAGTACCTCGAGGGCATAACGCTGCGCAGCTACATGTCAAAAACCGGCGCGATGTCGACGCAGGAGATCGTCGGCATCATGGGGCAGATACTGAAGGCGCTGATACACGCGCACGAGCGCGGCATCGCGCACCGCGATATAAAGCCGCAGAATATAATGCTCCTGCCCGACGGCAGTATCAAGGTGACGGATTTCGGCATAGCGCAGCTCCCGCAGGGAGAGTCGCTGGCGACCTCGGAATTAGCGGTCGGCACCGCGTACTATATAAGTCCCGAGCAGGCGAGCGGACAGAAGTCCGACTACCGCGCCGACATATATTCCGCCGGCGCGATGCTGTACGAGATGGCGACGGGAGTTTTGCCGTTCAATGCGAAAACGCCGCTCGAGACGGCGATGCTGCACGTCACGTCTACGCCGGTAATGCCGCGCGAGATAAAGCGCGACATACCGCGCGGACTCGAGCAGATAATAATGACGGCGATGGAAAAGTCGCCGTCGCGCAGGTTCCAGTCGGCGGAGCAGATGTACCGCTGGCTCGAGACGCTCGGGAGGGATCCGTCGGCGGTGTTCAAGCCGCTCCTGCCGCCCATAGTTGAAAAAAAGAGCAAAAAGAAAAAGCACCACAGGAAAAAGCAGAAAAATTATCTCGGCGCCTCGATGCTGCCGATCATTTTGGGCGTCGCGTTCGCGTTTCTTTTCGCGTGCATTATAAGCGCCTACTATCTTTGGACGTATGTGCTCTTTAACGACGACCTTGACAAGTCTTACGTCATGACGGTGGACAACTTCATCGGCACGTCGTACTACGTCGGGCTCGAGGACGAGCTTTCGGCGAAGGATTACAGAGTCGAGGTCGAGTACGTGTACAACAGCGAGCTGCCGATGGGGACAATATTCGAACAGGAGCCCGCAGCGGGCGAGCGCAGACGCGTCGAGTCGGGCAAGCGTCCGCTTCAGCTTCATCTGACTGTCAGCCGCGGCACCGAGACGTTCGTTCTGCCAGAATTTCTGATGCAGGATTACAGAACCGTCGAGGACACGTTGACGAAGATGTACGGTCTGCGCGTGCAGATCGTGGACGATTTCAACACCGCCGTCGCGACGGGACTCGTATACGGCTCCGACCCGACGTCGGGCTCGACGGTCAGCTCGGGCGACACTGTCACACTTTACGTGAGCAAGGGGACGAATATCAAGACGCATTCGGTGCCCGATTTCACGGGCATGACGGAGCGCACGGCGCGCGTCGCGGTCGAGGAGAACGGGCTCAAGGTCGGGAACGTGACGTACGAGTATTCGTCGTCGGCGGAGGGGACAGTCATAAGGCAGAGCAGAGTCGCGTTCACGACGGTGACGGAGGGGACGGCGGTCGATTTCGTCGTCAGTCTCGGTCCCGAGCCTGTTGTGGAGACGGAGCCGCCCGTGACGGAGACGCCGATACCGGAGTGGCCATGGTTCTAAGCGGAGTTATAATAAAGGGCGTTGGCGGGCTGTATACGGTGCTCGCCGACGGCGAGTGCTACGAGTGCCGTGCGCGCGGCGTATTCAGACGCGAGCACATCTCGCCGACGGTCGGCGACAGAGTAAAGCTCGCACTCGAAGCCGATGCATACGTCATCGACGAGATAGAGGAGAGGCGGAGCCTTCTGATACGTCCGCCGATGGCGAATCTCGACACGCTGTTCGCTATCGTGCCGACGTGCCGTCCCGCACCCGATCTTTTGTCAGTCGACAAGCTTTTATGCATCGCCGAGCACGCGGACATAAGCGCGGCGGTCATAATCACGAAGCGCGAGCTCGACGAGGACGCGGCGGAGAGGGCGGCGGACATATACAGACGCGTCGGGTACAGCGTTTTCCCAGTCAGTGCCGAAACCGGCGACGGCGTCGACGCGCTGTCGAGATACATAGACTCGCTCGGCGGCGAGGACGGCGACGGCATTATAGTAACGGCGTTTGCGGGCGCGTCGGGGGCGGGGAAGTCGACGCTTCTCAACAGGATTTACCCGGACCTTCATCTCGGCACCGGCGCGCTTAGCCGCAAAATTTCACGCGGAAAGCAGACGACGCGGCACGTTGAGCTATATCCGACGGCGGCGGGCAGCCGCGTCTATGTGGCGGACACGCCGGGATTCAGTCTGCTCGATTTTGAGCGGTTCGACTTCTTCTCATGTGAAGCGCTGCCGTTCACGTTTCCCGAGTTTGAGCCGTATCACGGCAAATGCAGATATACGAAATGCACGCATGTGTGCGAGGACGGCTGCGCCGTCATAAAGGCGGTGAACGAGGGCATCATACCGCGCGAGCGTCACAACAGCTACCGCGCGCTTTACGCGATACTGAAGGATAAGCGCCCGTGGAACAAATGAATATGCGCGCATCATATACGCAGCGCATATCGGACATACGCCCGTGGACAAAAATGTCCCCGGGCGCATATCATTATATTAACAATGCAAAATCCGAAATGCGAAAAGAGAGGTACATATATGAAAATAGTGATAGTTCGCCCGCCGAAAATTTTTGTCCCGATACTCAAGCGCATATTCAAAGTGAAAAAATAAAGGTGAAGCGGCGGGGAGCGGTGAAAAGCTCCCCGCCGCCGAGCTTTTTTTCTGCAAATCGGATGCAGCAGTATCCCCACACTTTTCGCTAAGCGAAAATGTGTCGCAGGTCGGCGCGTCAGCGACGAACTGCTGCAAACGGGCATCGCGCCGGAGGCTTTCCCAGCCACACCTACGTGCACTTTACTCGTGCGTTGACGGGCGCGTCCGGCGTACGACGCAGACACGACGCTTGGGCGGCGATATCGCCACGTCGCGAGGGAGCTGTTCGCAGGCTCCCCGCCTAACCCGCGCACAACTCGGCTCGCCGTAGCCGCTTTATCTCCTTTACAGCCTATATTATACCACATTTTTCGTGATTTGTCAAGTACTTTTCACAAATTTATGTATTATTTTTTCTTTTCGCGTCACCGCTCAACCGCACCCACAACTGGTTGCTCCGTTCACCACGGTTCATCGTACAGTCTGTTTCCACCGGCAGCTATCTTTGACTACCTGACGTGGTGACGTCTTTCACACCTTCGAATAGGTTTTTGACAAGGGGGACTTTCTCGCAAGAAAGAGACGGTGCGGGATGCGGACTTTTTCTTCGTAAGAAAAAGTCCTCCCCCGAACCCCCTCTCCAAAAGAACATCGCACGTTCACTTCCTTCGAACAGCTCCCTCGCGACGGGGCGATATCGCCGCCCGAGCGTCGTGTCTGCGTCTGACCGTGTCGCGCCGTCAACGCACGAGCGCGGTGCGCGTAGGTGTGGCTGCGAAGCCTCCGGCTCGCCCCCATTACTTGGACGGCGGCTTTTTCATTCCCTTTTGCGCAAAAGGGGAAATTTTTTCATTTTTCCCTTTAACCGCCGCCGGTTTTCTGCTACTATATTCATGAAAGCTTTCACAACGACCGTTTCGGGAGGACGTCATGACACAAGAGGAAGCCGCGCGGTTCGCGGAGGAAAACATGAAGACAATATTCGCGTGGTCGCTGTCGCGCGTCTCGCATAAACAGGACGCCGAGGATCTGGCAGGCGACATCATCGCAGCGATACTCGAATCGGCGCCGCGCGTGCGCGACCCCGACGCGTTCTTCGGCTACGTGTGGACGATAGCGAACAACACGTACAAAAGCTTCCTGCGCCGACGCGGACGAAACAACTCCGTTGACATCGACGGCATCGCGGAGACCGCCTCCGACGACAGCGTCGAGGACGAGGTAATACGCGCCGACGAGACGCACCGCCTGCGCCGCGAGCTTGCGCTGCTCTCGCGCGAGTACAGGCTCTGCACCGTCGCGCACTACTTCGACGGCCTCTCATGCGCCGAGATCGCGGACAAATACTCGATATCGCTCGAAATGGTCAAATATTATCTCTACAAAACAAGAAAAATTTTGAAGGAAGGCATCATCATGGAAAGAGAATTCGGAGAAAAAAGCTACCGCCCCGCGGAGTTTCATTTTGCTTACACCTACGACGGCATTGACAACAGCGAGTACAGAACGCTCTTTGACCGCCGTCTGCCCGGCAACATATTGCTCGCCGCATACTATGCTCCGATGTCGGAGTCGGAGCTGTCGGTCGAACTCGGCGTCGCGTCCGCCTACATCGAGGATGAGATACGCGTACTCGAAAAGTAAGGACTTCTGACGCGTCTGCCGTCGGGAAAATATCAGACGAAGCTCGTCATATTCACGCGGGAATTTTTCGGCGAGCTTATGGAAAAAACGAAAGCCCGCACCGACGAAACATCGTCTCTGTTCGGCGCGATACGCGAAAAGCTGCCGGAGATACGCGCGCTCGGCTTTTACGGGTGCGGCATATCCGACGACAGACTTCTCTGGGCGTTAGGCTGGGCAGTCATTCACAAAAACGGCTGGGAGTATGAGGAATCGCGTTATCCGAACTACAACGACGTCAAGCTTTACCGCGACGCGTTCGGCGTCTCTTACGGCTACGATTTTACATTAAAAGGCGACGAGCCGTTCGAATCTAATTCAACGGCGGGACGCCATACGATAAAAGAAGGACTGTATTTGTCCTACATATGCTCCGGCGTCATACCCGAGAAAAACAGGTTCCGTGAAGACCGCGACGAGGAGCGCATCATCTCGCTCGTCGAGGGCGGCGGCGATGTGCCGTTCGCGGTCGTGACCGAGGAGCAGCTCGCGCAGATATGGGCGATTCTCGCCGACGCGAACAAGCGCGCGAGCGCGCTCTATGAGTTCGTCATGGACGACGCCGTCAGGCTGATGAAGACGCATGCGCCCGAATGTGTTCGCGGCGACGTCGAAAGAGTCCTGACGCTGTCGCTTCTCGGCGAGATAGTCTCGATACTGTTCTACGACGCCGTCAAGGCAGGCGCGCTCGCGCTGCCGCCCGAGGACGACCGTGACCCGCTCGCGTTTTTAGCGATAGTCGGATAAAAGCCGTTACGCCGACAGTGAAAAACCGCTCTTTAGTCAACCTTGCATAAAGCATGACGGGTTTATAGTTCCACAAAGCCTACGAAATTGTAGTAGATGTTGATG
>CANQMJ010000056.1 GCA_947624945.1 uncultured Clostridia bacterium
TACTGCGCCTTGAGCTGTACACCCCCGACGAGCTCGCCGCCATAATCCGGCGCAGCGCCGGCATCCTCGGCATAAGCATCACCGACGACAGCGCATATGAGATAGCATCGCGCTCGCGCGGCACGCCGCGTATCGCGAACAGACTGCTCAAACGCGTCCGCGACTTCGCGCAGGTCAAGGGCGACGGCGAGATAACGGAGCAGGTTGCGCGCGACGCGCTCGCCATGCTCGAAATAGACGAACTCGGTCTCGACAACACCGACAGGCGCATGCTGTCGGCGATGATACGCTACTACGGCGGCGGCCCCGTCGGGCTCGATACGCTCGCCGCCACGATAGGCGAGGAGGCCGTCACGATAGAGGACGTCTACGAGCCGTATCTGTTGCAGATCGGCTACATCGCGCGCACGCCGCGCGGACGCATAGTCACGCGCATGGCGTACGATCACCTCGGAATCCCCTTCTCCGAACAGCCGAAGCAGGACTCGGGCGAAGGTCAAATGAAAATAGAATAACGGAGGGACTACCGACATGAAGAAATTCCTATCGCTTATCCTCGCGCTCTCGATGCTCTTGCCGTTTGCGCTGTCGTCGTGCAGCACCGACAAGGAACAAGGCGACACCGACGATGTCACCGGGAGCAATGCTCCCGTCAGCGGCAATGACACCGACAATGCATCCGCACCGTCCGACAGCACCGCATCCGACGAAAAACAGAACGCCCCCGACGACGGATTTGACGGACTCCGTCTGACAGCGTCCGCAGACGGCGTCTACGACATTTCCGACAATCTGTTCGGAATATTCCTCGAGGACATAAATTTCGCCGTCGACGGCGGACTTTACGCGGAGATGGTGTGCAACCGCTCGTTCGAGTTCGGCAAGCTCGCCACGCTCGGCGCGAAACAGAACTGGAACAACCAGCTCTCCGTCACATACAACATAATTGACGGCACATCGGACGAAACGTACCTCAACTCGCAGAATCCGCACTACGCGCGCGTGACGAACAGCGCGGGCGAGCCGCGCGGGCTCTCTAATTCGGGATTTTTCGGCGATATGGCGCTCGTATCGGGCGGAGAGTACAAATTCACCGTCTATGCGCGTCCCGTCGACGGATACGCGGGTGGACTTTACGCTTCGCTCGTCTCCACGACAGGCACAGTTTACGCCGAAGGCGTCGTCGCCGAATCACTCGTCGACGGCTGGCACAAATATGCGCTGACGCTCACATCTGACGCAGACGTCGACGAAGGTGTGCGCCTGTTCGTCAAGATCGACGACGGCACCGTCGACATCGACATGGTGTCGCTGTTCCCCGCCGACACGTACAAGGGACGTGAAAACGGACTGCGCCGCGACATCGCCGAGATGATAGAGGCTCTGCACCCCAACTTCCTGCGCTTTCCCGGCGGCTGCATCATCGAGGGCGTTGACCTCGACGCCGCCTACAGCTGGAAGGATTCTATCGGAAACGGCATGGAATTCGTCGTAAACGGCGAAACTACAGTCGGCGACGTTGCGACGCGTCCGCTCGGTCAGGACATCTGGGCAGACGAGTCGCGCGCATGGCCCGACCCGTATTACATGACGTACGGTCTCGGCTTCTACGAATACTTCCTGTTCTGCGAAGACCTCGGCTGCGAGCCGATACCCGTCCTCAACTGCGGCTACTCCTGCCAGGGACAGGCTCCCGCAGGCGGTCCCGAGGCTCCGCCGCTAAACAGCGACGAGTTCAAGCAGTACGTTCAGGATGCGCTCGACCTCGTTGAGTTCTGCCTCGGCGATACGAGCACAAAATGGGGCGCCGTGCGCGCCGCGATGGGTCATCCCGAAAAATTCGAGCTCCACTATCTCGCCATCGGAAACGAGCAGTACGGCGACGAATACAACCGCCGTTACGCCAAGTTCCGCGAAGCGTTTGAAGAAGCAAAAGTGACGTATCCCGAACTTTTCGCCGATGTAAAACTCATCATGGCGAACGGACTGACGTCCGGCTCGCGCGACGGCTGGGACGCCGTCGCCAAGTACGGCAACGACCTCGCCGACGCGCTCGACGAGCACTACTACAACGAGCCGTCGTGGTTCCTTATGAATACGAAGCGCTACGACACCTACGACCGCGAGGGTCCGACCGTTTTCGTCGGCGAATACGCCGCGAAGTCGAACACGTCGCGCGCCGCGATGGCAGAGGCGGCTTACATGACGTCTCTCGAACGCAATGGCGACATCGTGGAACTCGCCGCATACGCGCCGCTTCTCGCCTACGATACGCACACGCAGTGGTCCCCCGACCTCATCTGGTACGACAACACGCACGTATGGGGCTCCGTCAACTACTATGTGCAGAAAATATACGCCGACAACCAGTCGAAGCGCATAATCCCGTCCGTGCTCGACGACAGCTCCTACAGCGGCGCCGAAAAGCTGACGGGCAGCGTCGGCGTCGGTACATGGGCGACATCGGCGATATTCGACGACATCGTCGTCACGTCGAATAAGACCGGCGAGGTACTCTACTCCGAGGACTTCGATGCAGCCAATGTCAGCGACTTCGACGTCGTATCCGGCAATTTCTCCGTGCATGGCGGCAAGCTGCTCTCGACAAACACGAATTACCCCGCAAACGACGTCAACGGCGACGTTATAATGCTCGACGGCCCGTCCAAAGAAGGCGATTACACGCTGACGCTTAAGGCTACCAAGCGAGGCGGCGCAGAGGGATTCCTGATACCGTTCGCAGTCCGCAACAGTAAAAACTACTGGCACTGGAACATCGGCGGCTGGGGCAACACAGTGTCTTGCCTCGAATACTTCTCCGACGGCTTGAAGAGCGGTCAGGTGTCCGGCACAGTCAAGCCGTGCGTACTCGAGAACAACCATGAATACGAAATAAAGATAGTCCTCGACGGATGCAACATAAAGTGCTACCTCGACGGCGAGTTCATGGTCGACTTTGACGCGAGCGGCGTGCTCGGCGTTTACTCTGTTGTCGGCGAGGACGACGACGACATCATCGTCAAGCTCGTGAACACCACAAACAGCTCAGTCCCGGTGCGCATCGACCTGTCGGCTGTCACGTCCTTTACGGGCGGCAGCGTGCAGGTATACGATATCGACTTCGGCAACACGAGCAACGTCAACACGCGCGACAAGACGCCCGTATCAATAAACGAGGAGAGCGTCGACATCTCCTCCTCCGTCTTTGACTACACGATACCGCGCTATTCGATGCGGGTCATAAGGATACCGAAATAAGGGACACAAAAATAAATGAGGAGAGTTTGCAAAGTATCCCTGACAGACATAAAAAACATATACATGAAAACGGTGACGGGATAATTCCCGTCGCCGTTTGTAATATTCGCAAATATTTTTCTTGAAAAGACCTATCCGACTTGATTCTTCGGCACTAAATAAGCGTAGTCATGATTACCACGTCCCGAAAGGAGGATTTGATCTCTTGGATCAGGACAAAATTATTCCATATGTTGAACCCGTCTTTCGCTTCTGCCGCAGCAGACTCAGCAATCGCTATGATGCGGAGGATTTAGCAAGCGAAATACTTTATCATGTCCTTTGCGGTATGCAAAAATACGATATTAAATCGCTTGACGCATGGGTTTGGCGGATAGCGCACAACCGCTATGCGCGGTTTATCGAGAAGCAAAGCCGTGACCGCACAGTTTTATCGGAAGAGTTCGGCGATACAGAGCCTGTGTACGACGACTACACCGGGATCGACGAGGAAAATACGGAGCGCAGCTTTGAAACTGTTTTCCGATATCTGCACACGCTTTCCGAAATGTACAGGGATATTTTTGTCGATCACTACATCGGCGAAATGTCCGTCAAGGCGCTTGCCGAAAAATATGCGCTCACTGAAACGACCGTCAAATGGCGTCTGAACGCAGGACGTCAGAAAATCAAAGAAAGGATAGAAACGGAACAAATGGAAAGGATCTATGAAAGAATAAACTGGAATACCGTCACATGCAACGGCTCTATGGATTCAAACCGCTATTTGCATACGCAAATTTCCCGCGCGATCTGTAAGGCGGCATACGAAACGCCGAAAACGGTGGAGGAGATCAGCATTCAAACCGGGATCCCCGCCCTGTATATCGAGGACGAAATTCCGCGTTTGGAATACGGAGACGCAATATGTAAAATCGGGAATAAGTATGCGACGAATTTTATCGTCTTTCGGTTAAAAGACAGAAAAACGGTAGAGCGCGCCTCTGAACAGACCGTAAAAGGGATCGCGGATAAGTTCGAGCATCTGTTTTTCTGTGCGGCGGACGATGTAAAGCGTTTGAATTTCTATGGGCACGATTTCGGCACGGAGCGATTAGGGCATTTTATTGTACCTTACGTTTTAAGAAAAAAGATCGGCGCGCTGAAAAATGACCGTCTGCAAATGCAGAACGGCGCGTATCCGCCCCGCAAAGACGGCGGATTCGGCTGGTTTATCGTGGAAGAAACGACCGACAAAAGAGAGCTGCTCTCGGAATACGATACCGGCTGCAATGTTGCGGGCGCCGATGACGGAAGCATGGGAAAAATCCCGGGACATATATATTATTATCAGATCGCCAAATACTTTGACAGTGAAATATACCACAACGGCGGGACGCGGTGGATGTGTGCAAAGGACATTGTACCGAACAGCCCCGACGGCACTGTAAATAAATCATTATTATCCGATGAAGAAGCCGCAAACCTGATAAAGAAATGTCTTATTGTGAAAGACGGCGACGAGTACAGACTAAATTTTGCATCCTTCACCGAGGAACAGTTTGCCGAATTCACGTCCCTGTTTCACATAGATGATGAAGGACTTGAAAATTTGCTGCTCGAATGGATCGTTTCGGTAAGAAACAGCTTTTCAAAATTTGTACCCAAACGGCTGGAGTCCCAAATCAACCAATGGGTGTCCGGATACCTTTTTTCTATCGTCGGTCATGTAACGGACGAGTTGATAGAGAGAGGCGTTTTGAAAAAGCCGTTGCCCGATCGACCTTTGACAGACGGCGTATTTTATGTCGCGGGCAAATATATAAACCCTTGACAATAAAAGAAGCAGCGGCTTATTCAAAACCGCTGCGTGTCGTTGACTTTGAAATTTGATCGTATATATTATCTGCCCGACAGCGTTTTCTTTTCCGCCGTCGGGCAGATAATTTACTTTATTCTTTCTTCCTGTTTGCGATGCAGTTTATTACAAATGCGATCGAATTACACATCACACCTGCACTCAACAAAATTTGATTTTCCCCATCTTGAAAAATACAAAGAGCCAAACAAATTAAGCCGACCAGCGCAAATGCAATGCCGCAAAATAACAGGATCCTCTTTTTGCTCATTTATAAACCCTTACCCCTCCGACATTTTGACCGTATAATAAGTATAATTCCCAGCAGCATAAGAGGAAAAGAAATGCCGAGTGTGAAGCCGGAAAGCATCTCTTGAATATCGGTTCCGCCTATCAACTGTGAAAAGATAAGAAAAACTATTCCGAAAAGGGATACGAAAATTCCGATAAGCATCAGCTTCTTATTTTTCAGGTACTGCGTTTCTTTCATCATTTTCAGTATCTGCCGAGTATCGTATGTACGGATACTGTTTTCATCTTCTTTTCCGTCAAGCAATTCTGATAACGTAATTTTCAATTCACGACATAATGGCTCGATAATCGAGTAATCGGGCATACACTTTCCCGTTTCCCATTTTGAAACCGTTTTATTGGAAACTCCAAGCCGTTCGGCAAGCTGTTCCTGCGTAAAATTTTGTTCTTTCCGCTTTTTTAATATAAATTTGCCTATTGTGATCTGATCCATATTCTGCCCTCCGGAGCATTTTTTAGTATTAAGGCAGTACCGCATGACCCCGATGTGCACTGTGCGGTACTGCCTTAATTATACATTTATTTTCTGAAAACAACACCCCTTATAAGGCGAATACGGGCGGAATCAGCATTTTTCCGTCGCCTGCGGTCACTTCTCCGTGCCGTACACTCTGAACTCATACACCGTCGGCGTGTACCACGTAAGCGACTCTCCGTATACGCTCGTCGCGTTCCAGCTCGAATCGTTCCATCTGCGCGCTTCAAGCACCTCTAATTTCAGGTATCTGTACGAGCCCTCCGTCACTATCGAGATGAATCCGAGCGTCTTTGTCACCTTAGTGCTGCTGAGGTCGGTGGCGTCCTCGATCATATCCCAGTTGTCGCCGTCCGTGCTGCCGTACAGCTTATAGCGGTAGAAGCCTTCGGAACCCTTGTACAGCATAAGCGACGCCTGAATGTTCGTAACGCTGCATTCGCGTCCGAGGTCGATCTCGACCGTAAACGGCCACTTATTGCTGCCCGCCACATAAGCGGTGTTGTAGTCGCCGTCTACCATGTTCTCAGGCGCGCCGTCGTCGGATGCCGGCACCGTCGCCGTCGCTTTCGCATCCTGAGATAAGAGCTTGCCGTAAGTAACGGGTATCATGTCGCCCGTCTCGGAATTGTAGAGGATCTCGGGATAGTAATCGTAGTACGCGTATCCGTTCGAGAACACTATCGGCGCGAGCATCGTATCGCTCTTGATTATTCCCTGCGCGGGACCCCAGCGGTACGCGTGCATTATGTAGTGCGCGTCCTCGCCATCGCCGATCTTGAGTATCCAGCTCGACTGTGAGCCGAACGTCGACGAGTTGCCTATCGTGCGCAGCTCGCTCCATCCCTCCTTGATGTTGTCGGAGACGGCGTATGCGCCCTGCGTCGGCGCCCAGCCCGCCGTCTGCGAAACGAAGAAGTAGTAGAGCCCGTCGATCTTGACTATGTTCGGCATCTCGCGGTACATCTCGGGGAACAGACGCGCTGTCACCTCAACGATGTCGGAGTAATCCTCGCTGAATTTGAACACGTACGTCGTCGCGTTCGCGCCGCTGTCGACGCCGGGTTTGTTCGCCGCTGCGAGCAGATACGCCGTATCGTCGTCGTCGACGAATATTGACATATCGCGCACCTCGACGCCGAGCGGGTTCCATATGTTGCACACCTTGAACTCGCCCCCGGGCGTGCCCGTCACGAGGAACAGCTTGCCGTCCGCATATCCGTTCGGCTTTTCCCAGTGCGCCGCTATTACGACCTTGTTCTGCGACTTCACATATACGGTCTTGACGCTCTCGATCTTGCAGCTCGCCATCAGTTTGTGCGCCGACGAGTCGAGCACCACTCTCGATGAATTAAAGTTGTAGCCGTCGTCAGAGCTGCGCTCGACGACGCTCGCCTGACCGTTCTGCACGTTGACCGAGTAACTGTAATACTTGCTGCCGTCGTACATCTCGCTCTGCGTATGCAGGTTCGTGCCGTTTTGATTGTTTATCGCGTATAGCTCGCCTTCCGGCAGCTTGCGGCATGTCGCCGTCACCGCCTCGCTCTTTATCGTCGTCTTGCCGTATACGAGTCCGATGCTGTATTCGTGATCGCCGAGCTCGACGCCGTAATCCTGCCACGACGTGCCCGTGCATGTCGCGACGAGCTCGCCGTCGCGGTAAACGTCGTACTTGTCGGCTTCAAGCTCCGAACCCCAGTTGAGCGCCACACAGTTGACGTCGCCCACCTTCGTCGTCCTGCCGCTGACGTCTCCCATCGCAAACGGGAGCGCCGCGACCGGCAGCGTCGTGTCGTGCTCCATCGCATAAACGCGTATCTCGGCGAGATTGCACGCGCCCGCCTTTTCAAACACAATATCCGTGTAGTTTCCCGTCGTCGCCATCTCACCGTAGATGAGGAATTCCGACACGCGCGCCGTCGGCGCTTCCGTGACCTCCGCGATGAGGTCGCGGCTGCCGTCAGGCTTTACGCCGTAGAATTTACCGCCCACCGACGACGAGTCGCTTATGAACGCGACGCATCCGACCGGGTACGTGCCGCCGAGCGACACCTTCGCCTCGCTTGTGCTCGACGCAAGCGTCGACGGGTTGTTGTCGACGAGCGCCGCGTCGCTCGACGTGACCGTCAGCTTCGTCATACCGCGGTCCTCGGGGATCAGCTTGAAGTCCTCGTATGATCCGTCGGCGTATGATTCGCGCGCGGGCTCGATTATCACATCGGTCGGTATGTTGACCGCCGAATATATCTCCATTTCGGCGATATTCGCGCAGTCGCGCGTATTTTCATACTTGATATAGCGGAACGCGGCTACGTTGTCGAATTTTGTGTAGTCGACGGTCGTTTTGCGCCTCGGCGCAGTCTTAATGTCATATATCTGAGTCCATACGACGCCGTCGACGGAGCCGTAGAACGTCCCGTTGAGTCTGCCCTCGTATCCGTCTCCGCGAGGCGTGAATCCGAGCTTGCCGACGAGCACGCGCTCGCCGAGATCGACCTTTATCCATCCGTTCTCGATGCCGTCAAAGAACGTCGACGCGTTGCCGTCGAACGCGTTCGCCGCCACGTCGGAGCCGTTGTTCCACGGCGTCGACGACGTTATCATGTCGGCGGTGACGTTTATCTTACTATATGCGGCGTCGCCGTTCGGCTCCGGGAACTCCATCGGCTCGGGGACCGTCGCCTCGGGCCATGCGGGAGCCTCAGACAGTACGTTTACATTTGTATCTTCGGGCATGCCCGACGTATCGCCGCCGGAGCCGGTCCCCATGTCACTTCCGCCTCCGGGACCGCACGCAAAAAGCGACAGCACCGTAACTGCCGCAAGCAGCGCAGCGATAAGTTTTTTCATCTAACTATACCTCGCTTTTGTGAGCATTTTCTACAATAAATATACCACCGCCGCGCGTGTTTTGTCAACCGTATTTTTACAGTGAGTGCGCATAACGCATTGCAAACGGTGTCGGATTGTGCTATACTTGACTTTGTTCGATATATCGTAATTGAGGATGTTTTCTAAAGATGACACATCTGTTGCACATGCCGCATCTGCACCCGCACCATTTGCATCATGAGCATCACCGCAAATCGACCGAAATGGACATGACGGTCGGCAGCATCCCGTCGCTGCTCATACGCTTCGCGATACCGATGCTGATAGGCAACCTGTTCCAGCAGCTCTACAACACCGTCGACTCATGGGTCGTCGGCAACTACGTCAGCCAGTCCGCGTTCGCCGCCGTCGGCAGCGTCGGTCCGATACTGAATACCGCCATCGGCTTCTTCTCGGGATTTGCCACAGGCGCGGGTGTCGTTATCGGTCAATATGCCGGCGCAAAGGACGACAAACGCCTCTCCGACACTGTACAGACTACGATGCTCGTCTCGCTCATACTCTGCGCCGTGTTCACCGTCGTCTGCTCTTTATCGGTGCCGTTCATGGTGTCGCTGATGGACACACCCCCCTCCGTCGTGCCCGACGCCGTCGCGTATCTGTCCATCTACTTCTACGGCATGGCGGGACTGATGCTCTACAACATCGGCTCCGGCATACTGCGCGCGATCGGCAACTCGTTCTTCCCCCTTATCGCGCTCATAATATCAGCGCTCGCAAACATTGTGTTCGACCTTTGGTTCGTCCTCGGTTTCCACATGGGCGCCGACGGCGTCGCACTCGCGACAGTCATAGCGCAGGCGCTGTCCGCAATATTTATACTCGCGATACTCACATTCGTCAAAACCTCGTACCGCATCGAATGGTTCCATCTGCGCATTGACCGCGCGATACTGTTCCGCATAATCAAAATAAGCATACCGACCGCGCTCCAGCTCGCGATAACGGCGTTTTCAAACGTGTTCGTGCAGTCGTACATAAACGCGTTCGACCAGGACGCCATGGCGGGATGGACCGCGTACAACAAGATCGACGCGTTCGCGATGCTGCCGATGCAGTCGATATCGCTCGCCGTAACAACGTTCGTCGCACAGAATTACGGCGCAGGTCAGCCGAAGCGTTCGCGTCAGGGCGCAAGGGTCGGCATACTCATCTCAACCGTCATAACCGTTGTGCTCGTGATACCGATAATGATATTCGCGCCGCAGCTCGTCGTGTTCCTCAGCAGCGAGGGCACCGACCTCTACGTCACATACGGCTCGATGTTCCTGCGCTGGATATCGCCGTTCTATGTGCTCTGCATAATCAACCAGATACTCGCGGGAGTCCTTCGCGGAGCCGGAGACTCGCAGGCGCCGATGCTCATAATGCTCGGCTCGTTCGTCGCATTCCGTCAGATATATCTGTTCACGCTTACGCGTCTGACGGACTCCGTCATGGTCATCACATTCGCGTATCCGGCGGGCTGGCTCGTCTGCTCGCTTGCGATGCTCATATACTATATCTTCGCGCCGTGGGAAAAGAAATACCTCGGCACCGTAACGGGTACGTCCGTAAAGGAAGGTCAATGATCTCCGCGCCGTGCGCGCGGCAACGTAAAAGCGACGGTATGATCAAAGTCATACCGTCGCTTTTTCTTTCATTATGCGTGACTTGCTCACGGCTCAGAACCCGTACTTTTCCTCGTATTCGTCGAAGTAGCGGTTGAACGTCGCCGTTTTCAGATGCTTCAGATTCGTCAGATACTCGTGCGTATCGAACATGTTCGACTCGAGCTCTATCATCGCGACGCCGATATTTGAGCAGTGGTCCGCGATGCGCTCAAAATCCGTTATCATATCGTTGAACACGAACCCGTGGTCGAGCGTACATTCGCCCGAACGCACGCGCTCGACGTGATTGTGCTTCGCCTTGTCGCACAGCGCGTCTATCAGCTCCTCGAGCGGCTCTACGCGGTATGCGAGCGTCACGTCGTCGTTTTTGAACGAATTGAACGATATATGCACGATCTCCAGCACCGCGTTCGCGATGCGCGACAGCTCGTACTCCGCGTCCTCGGTGAAGCTGATCTTCTTGCGCGCGATCTCATCAGCCGCTTTTGACAGATTCACGGCGTGGTCTCCGATGCGCTCAAAGTCGCTTATCGTGTGCAGGAAACGCGACACATCCTTGTTTTGCAGATCCGTCATCTCGCGGCCCGTTATCTGCACGAGGTACGTGCCGAGCTTGTCCTCGTACGTGTCTATCATGTTCTCCGTCTTGTTTACCTCGGCTCGCAGCTCGTCCGAATAGTTGCTGAGCAGTATCACCGAGCGCGACAGGTTCTCCTTGACGCGGTCCGCCATGTCGCACATGGCAATTCGGCTCTGTTCAACCGCGAGCGCGGGGTGCGCGATAAAGCGCTCCTCGAGGCGCTCCGCGATGACGCCGTCGTCATTTTCCTCTTCCTCGCTTCCCTTTTCAGGCACGAGGAAACGTGCGAGCTTTTCAAGCAGATTCACGAACGGGAACAGCACAAGCACCATCGCCACCCTGTAAACGCTGTTGATGAGCGCGATGCCAATCGTGTTCGCCGTCGCCGGCATGAACGCGAAGTCGGCGGCGAGATGCACGCCGTAGAACAGCGCCGAGCACACGAGCGTGCCGAGCACGTTTATCAAAAGATATATCAGCGACGTGCGCTTTCCGTCGCGGTTCGCGCCGATAGCGGACAGGAGCACCGGCACCGACGCGCCGATACCGATACCCATTATGAGCGGCAGCGCCGTCGCATACGTTATCGCGCCCGTTATCGTCAGCGACTGGAGTATACCGACCGCCGCCGACGCCGACTGCAAAACCGCCGTTATCGCGATACCGACGATAATTCCGACCGCGGGATTTTCAAACGCCGCAAGAATGTTCACGAACTTCGCGCTCTCGCGCAGCGGCTCGACCGCCGCCGACATCGCCTGCATGCCGTACATCAGAACAGCGAAGCCCAAAAGTATATCGCCGACATGGCGCTTCGTCTGCGACTTACAGAACGAGCGCAGGCATATGCCGACGAGCGCCACTATCGCCGTCAGCGTCGCCGTCGACAAAAGCGATATCCACCCGTGCCGCATGCCGTCGAGCATTGAAAGGCACAATACCCATCCCGTCACGCTCGTACCGATATTGGCGCCCATGATGATGCCGATAGCCTGACGCACCGTCATCATGCCGGAGTTGACGAATCCGACGACCATGACCGTCGTCGCCGACGACGACTGCACCACAGCCGTCACGCCCGTACCGAGCAGCACTCCCTTCAGCGGCGTGTTCGACAGACGCCACAGTATGACCTCGAGTCTGTTGCCCGCCACGCGTTTGAGCGCCTCGCCCATCAGCGCCATTCCGAAAAGGAACATCGCGACGCCGCCGAGCAGCGCAATCACATCAGAAATTTCCATTTGATATAGCTCTCATATATCCTTTTCACACTTCCACAAAGTACATGATACAGCATAATCGGACAGATTGCAAGATGATTTTTGTATCGGGACGCAAAAAAATTCAAAATCATGTAAAAGTTTCGTCGACCTCTCCCCCACTCTCACAAAAAGTGCATTATTATTCGATTTTTTGTCGCCGAGCCTTCAAAAAATCGCCTTCGATTTATTGACAACCGCGCCGCACGGTAGTACAATAGTCAAAATAATATTAGGCTGTCGCACGGAGTGCTTGCGCATCGTGACTCGGGTAGAGACCAAGCGGTCGTGCCGGAGTCATTTATTATACGTCGGAGGAAGTCAAAATGGAGTGGAGCGGAATGTTCATTCTAAACAGCGTCATGCTCGGCGTCGGACTCGCCATGGACGCGTTTTCCGTATCTATGGCGAACGGACTTGACGAACCGAAAATGAGCAAAGGCAAAATGAGCGTTGTCGCAGGCGTATTCGCGGGATTTCAGTTCGCGATGCCCATGATAGGCTGGATATGTGTCCACACGATAGTGCAGTACTTCACATCGTTTGAAAAGGCGGTGCCGTGGATAGCGCTCATGCTGCTCGCATACATAGGCAGTAAAATGCTCATATCGGGCATACGCGGCGGCGATAACGAAGAAAATCACGGCATCGGCGTCGGCGCGCTGCTCATACAGGGCGTCGCGACGTCCATCGACGCGCTGTCGGTCGGCTTCACGATAGCAGACTACGACGGCATAATGGCGCTCGCATCGTGCCTCATAATCGCCGCCGTCACGTTCGTCATATGCACGGCGGGACTCGCGATAGGCAAACGATTCGGCACAAAGCTGTCGGGCAAAGCGCAGATACTCGGCGGCGTTATACTTATCGTGATCGGCATCGAGATATTTCTCACCGGCGTCCTGTAAACGCAGCTCTGAAATAATAACGCAGAAATTCCGCGGCGGACAAAACGTCCGCCGCGGAATTTTATAATCGTCTTATATAATCATTTAAGCTCAAACGACTCCAAATGTCCGCCTCCGCCGCCTATAAAGCAGAGGTATATCGCATGCACGCCGTCGGGAACGTCCACATCGGCTGTGAATGACTGCCATATGTTGGAGCCGTGCACGCGCACGCGTCCGCACCCCTCTCCGTCCGGGGACAGACGCAGCTCGAATTCTCCGTTTATGTAGCCGCGCGTCGTGACCGTCAGCGTCCCCACATCCTTGCAGTCGAGGTACTTGAATCCCGCCACCATGCCGTTCTGCACGTTCGCGATATACCCAATCTCCTCGTCGCCGTCTCTGCCGTCCTGCACTATCTTCGGACATCCGTCGCCGAATCTGCCGGGCGCGTTCGCAAGGTACAGATTGCACGCCGTATACGCAGGATATTTCATCTTTCCCGGAAGCGGACGCGCACCGAGTCCCTGCGTCGTTATCTCGACCTGATCGAAGCCTCCGTCGTCTCTCAATTTCAACCGTTCCGCGCACCCCTGACGCGAATACCACGTCCCGTTCGTATGGCGGTGATAGAAAATGTACCACTCGCCCGCGATCTCGACTATCGAGCCGTGATTGTTCGCAATGTATGCGTCCGGGACGTTTTTCGGCTTGCCGTTTTCGAGTCCGACGTCGCCGTTGCTGACGAGGACGCCGCGATAGCGAAATCCCTCGTGCGGCGACTTCGACGTCGCATAGCAAAGCTCGTGCATCACCTGCGAAGAATATATGAAATAGTACGTGTCGCCTATCTTTCTTATCGACGGCGCCTCGAAGAACGCGTGTCCTTCAAATCCCGTTCCCTCGCTGTAAACGGCTCCGGGCGCGACGAACACGGGCTTTTCTATAATCGTCATCATGTCGGGACCGAGGACCGTACACATCGCGCCGTGACGTCCCCTGTCTCCGTGACCGCAGAAGCCCGTATAAAGATACGTCACATCGCCCTCGGTGAGAACGCCGGGGTCGAACTGCGGCTCGTCGCCGGGCGCGTTGCCGAGAAGCGTGCCGTCCTGATAATGTACGTAGCCGAGAAACTCATACCGACCCGCAGGCTCGTCGCACACCGCGACGGAGACGTTGCAGACGTGGTCGAGAACATAATAGAGATAATACCTTCCGTCGGGACCGACAGTCACGTCGGGCGCGTAAAGGCACATCGAGCCGTCGCGGTTATACGGGTCAGATGTTTTCGGATAGATCACGCCCTCGTACCGCCAGTTGCCGAGGTCGTCGACGGGCGCCGACCAGCACACGTAGTCGCCGAGGCAGAATACGTGGCCGTTATACTTGTCGTGCGAACCGTAGACGTAGACGCGGTCGCCGAACACGTACGGCTCGCCGTCGGGTATGTACTCCCACGAGGGCAGATACGGATTGAGCGGCAGTTTCGTCATCACAGCTCCCCCTTTACCTTGTCGACGAGTATGCGCATGAATTCGCTCTCGCCGCGCTCCTCCACGACG
>CANQMJ010000057.1 GCA_947624945.1 uncultured Clostridia bacterium
CCCCTTGACCTTCCGGCACCGGGCAGGCGTCAGCCCCTATACTTCACCTTTCGGTTTTGCAGAGACCTGTGTTTTTGTTAAACAGTCGCCTGGGCCTTTTCACTGCGACCTCCATTCGGAGGCACCCCTTCTCCCGAAGTTACGGGGTCATATTGCCGAGTTCCTTAACAACCCTTCTCCCGCTGGCCTTAGGATTCTCTCCTCATCTACCTGTGTCGGTTTGCGGTACGGGCGCCTTGATATTCCTCACACCTTTTCTCGCCACCGATTTCGCCTGCTTCCCTACTTAAATTTCAGTCCCTTTCGCCCCGGTCTACCAACCCCGGGTGAGGCTACGTCGTTGTGTCAGTGTGCTTAAATCTTCAGCGGCTACGGAATTTCCACCGTATGTGCATCGACTACGCCTTTCGGCCTCGCCTTAGCTCCCGGCTTACCCGGGGTGGACGAACCTACCCCCGGAAACCTTAGATTTTCGGCCATTACGATTCTCACGCAATTCTCGCTACTCATTCCGGCATTCTCACTTCTGTGCAGTCCACAAGTGCTTTCGCTCTTACTTCACCCCGCACAGAACGCTCCCCTACCCAGTCATTGACTGCCTAAGCTTCGGTTATACGCTTAGCCCCGTTGAATTTTCGGCGCAACATCACTCGACCAGTGAGCTATTACGCACTCTTTGAATGAGTGGCTGCTTCTAAGCCAACGTCCTGGTTGTCTTAGCATTGTCACATCCTTCTCCACTTAGCGTATATTGGGGACCTTAGCTGTAGATCTGGGCTGTTTCCCTTTTGACCATGAGACTTATCTCACACAGTCTGACTCCTGCGGATATTTATTCGGCATTCTGAGTTTGATAAGCGTTGGTAGTCTTTCGACCCCGCGGCTATTCAGTGCTTTACCTCCGATAAACTGCCCGCAAGGCTAGCCCTAAAGCTATTTCGGGGAGAACCAGCTATATCCGGGTTCGATTGGAATTTCTCCGCTATCCACAAGTCATCCGCCAACTTTTCAACGGGGGTCGGTTCGGTCCTCCATTGACTTTTACGTCAACTTCAACCTGCTCATGGATAGGTCACCCGGTTTCGGGTCTAATACATGCAACTTTACGTTCTCTTCAAACTCGCTTTCACTTCGGCTCCGAACCTGAGGTTCTTAACCTTGCTGCATACATTAACTCGCCGGACCGTTCTACAAAAAGTACCACATCGCACCTATATCGTGCTTTGTGTGCTTGTAAACATAAGGTTTCAGGTTCTTTTCACTCCCCTCCCGGGGTTCTTTTCACCTTTCCTTCACAGTACTTCTACACTATCGGTCACAGGGTAGTATTTAGGCTTGGAGGGTGGTCCCCCCATCTTCCCGGCGGATTCCTCGTGTCCGCCGGTACTCGCGTGTGTCGTGCGTGTCTTCAGATTTCGCCTACCGGACTCTCACCTTCTTCGGTCAGCCTTCCCAGACTGTTCGGCTATCTTACCTCAATCGCGTATCGACAGGCCTTTTCCGCTTTCGCTCGCCGCTACTCACGGAATCTCGGTTGATTTCTCTTCCTCCGGGTACTTAGATGTTTCAGTTCCCCGGGTTCCCCGCGTGTGACTATTTTATTCACCACACGCTCCCTGATTCTTCATCAGGGGGGTTGCCCCATTCGGATATCCGCGGATCAACGCTTATTTACAGCTCCCCGCAGCTTTTCGCAGTTAGTCACGTCCTTCTTCGGCTCCCTGTGCCTAGGCATTCACCTTATGCTCTTCTTCGCTTGAACTTCTTTCGGTTCTCTCGATCTCTCGATCTTTTGCGTTCGATTCGTATCAGTTTTCAAAGGTTATTCTTTAATCTCGCCTTCTTGCAAAATTGTCGTTTTACCCTTTTTACGGAAAAACCATTTTTATTTTGGTTTCCCTGTTTCTGTTACGTTTCTCGTTTCTTCTCTTTATTCGGTTTTCAAAGATCTTCTCCTGCGAGTCTCCCTCGCAGATGTCAGCATCGACCTATTTTCCCTGGCAGTCTCCCGCTTAGTATCGTCGGCACTGAACAGCTTAACTTCCGTGTTCGGTATGGGTACGGGTGGACCCTGTTCGTCTGACACTGACTATGAACCTTACCATTTAAGCAAGGTATTGGGCTCAAGTGGACTCGAACCACCGACCTCGCGCTTATCAGGCGCGCGCTCTAACCACCTGAGCTATGAGCCCATTTGATGCAATCGGTTCGGGGTTCATGCCCTTTCTTGATGCTCTCAAGGATCGGGGGAGATCCCTGAAAACAGAACAACAAGTGAAGAATGATCTCATCGTCGCGCGAGACGCCGTGATTGCGTCACGCTTTGTCCTACTTCGATCATGCGCACCGGTCTTCCGACCGACCCTTCCGGGAAGTACTTGCTCTAAGCTTTCCTTATGCCATCTCTCTCCATAGAAAGGAGGTGATCCAGCCGCACCTTCCGATACGGCTACCTTGTTACGACTTAACCCCAATCATTGAATCCACCTTCGGCAGCTGCCTCCTTGCGGTTAGCTCACTGACTTCGGGTGTCCCCAACTTTCATGGTTTGACGGGCGGTGTGTACAAAGCCCGGGAACGTATTCACCGCGGCATGCTGATCCGCGATTACTAGCAATTCCAACTTCGTGCAGGCGAGTTGCAGCCTGCAGTCCGAACTGAGACGCCTTTTTTGGGTTTTGCTCTGCCTCGCGGCTTCGCTTCCCTTTGTTTGCGCCATTGTAGTACGTGTGAGGCCCAGAACGTAAGGGGCATGATGATTTGACGTCGTCCCCACCTTCCTCCGTTTTGTCAACGGCAGTCCGGCCAGAGTGCTCTTGCGTAGCAACTAACCGTAAGGGTTGCGCTCGTTGCGGGACTTAACCCAACATCTCACGACACGAGCTGACGACAACCATGCACCACCTGTCTCTGCTTTCCCCGAAGGGCACCTGATGTATCTCTACTTCGTTAGCAGGATGTCAAGCCCTGGTAAGGTTCTTCGCGTTGCGTCGAATTAAACCACATAATCCACTGCTTGTGCGGGCCCCCGTCAATTCCTTTGAGTTTCAACCTTGCGGCCGTACTCCCCAGGTGGAATACTTATTGTGTTTACTCCGGCACAGAACCTTCCGGCCCTACACCTAGTATTCATCGTTTACAGCGTGGACTACCAGGGTATCTAATCCTGTTTGCTCCCCACGCTTTCGTGTCTCAGCGTCAGTTGTCGTCCAGTAAACCGCCTTCGCCACCGGTGTTCCTCCTGATATCTACGCATTTCACTACTACACCAGGAATTCCGTTTACCTCTCCGACTCTCAAGAAAAACAGTTTCAAATGCAGGCCAACAGTTGAGCTCTTGGTTTTCACATCTGACTTGCTTCCCCGCCTACACACCCTTTACACCCAGTAATTCCGGATAACGCTCGCCACCTACGTATTACCGCGGCTGCTGGCACGTAGTTAGCCGTGGCTTACTCTGCAGGTACCGTCACTTCCTTCGTCCCTGCTTACTGAAGTTTACAATCCGAAAACCTTCTTCCTTCACGCGGCGTCGCTGGGTCAGGCTTTCGCCCATTGCCCAATATTCCCCACTGCTGCCTCCCGTAGGAGTCTGGACCGTCTCTCAGTTCCAATGTGGCCGTTCAACCTCTCAGTCCGGCTATGGATCGCAGACTTGGTGGTCCCTTACACCGCCAACTATCTAATCCAACGCGAGCCCATCTTCCGACAATAAATCTTTGACGTACAGATCATGCGGTCCGTACGTGTCATGCGGTATTAGCGTCCGTTTCCGAACGTTATCCCCCATCGGAAGGCAGGTTACTCACGCGTTACTCACCCGTCCGCCACTGATCAGAGTCCCGAAGGACTCGTCACCGTTCGACTTGAATGTGTTATGCACGCCGCCAGCGTTTATCCTGAGCCAGGATCAAACTCTCTAAATATTGTATATACACGGCGATCTCTCACCGTACATATCTTTAGAGTTTTGTCCTTTGATAAAAGCTATGCTTTTCCAAATTACACTTGTTAGAGTATTGTATACTCAAATTTCGGAATCAACGAGATCTTTCTCTCACGTCCGACCGATCATCTCAGTCGTCCGTCATCGTTTCTTCTTACTCACTGTTGTTCTGTTTTCAAGGATCTCTTGCTGTCCTCTCGCTCGAGGTTTGTCTCTCTCGCCAACAGCTTTGTTAGTATACCACACCTCTCCCCCTTTGTCAACACTTTTTTTCAAATAATTTTCAACAATAAAACAGCCCCCTTCTCTGGGGACTGTTTGTGCAGTTTGTACATTAAACTATATGTGCAGCACCGGCGACACTCTCTTATACAATATGTAGCATACAAGGGAGCATACCACGCCTTTGATGAGGTTGAACGGCATCGTACAAGACAAAACAAACGTAAAAAGGTCCTTTACCCACGGGAAAATCGCGCCTCCCATGCCTATTATCACGCTCATATCGCCGCCAACATACGCCTGCGCATACGCGGGAACAAGGATAAAGTAGTTTATGACGCCGCCTATCACCGCGAGCGACAGCGTGCCGGTCAGGAGCGATATGAGCGCTCCCTTGCGCGTCTTGTTGAACTTGTATATTACCGCCGCCGGCACCGTGAACGCACACCCTATCAGGAAATTGCCGAGCTCTCCGATGCAGTACGTGGTCGTACCGTTGATGAGCAGATTCAAAAGATTTTTCAGCAACTCTATGACGACCGCCGCGACAGGCCCCATAGAAAAGCCGCCGATAAGTATGACAGTCTCGCTCAGGTCGAGCTTATAAAACGTCGGCGCCACGAACGGCAGCGCGAGCTCTAACAGCATAAGTACCTCCGCGATCGCGGTCAATATTCCTATCTTCGCCACGAACTTCGCTCTGTCCGTACCCGACATCCTCGGCCTCGTTTTTTTCGCGTCCATCTTGTTCTCCTCCTTATGAAAACAAAAACCGCACCCATTCGGGTGCGTACAACAGCGCGGGAATAAATTCCCGCATCTGCTTCTTTCATCCGGACTTTAACCGTTGGTTTTGGAATCGCACCAAATCTGCATAAATTCGCATTTATGCGAATTTACGCTCGCGGACTTTACCGCCAGTCGGGGATCACACCCTGCCCCGAAGCATAAATAATATATTATTGTAGGGAAAATGATGCACGGCGGCGTCGGGTGTTATTCGCACCCGACGCGCGCCATGATATGCATGCTTACTTGAAAGTATACTATGCCTTACGCGTTGATCGTCGTAACGACGCCGGAGCCGACCGTTCTGCCGCCCTCACGGATAGCGAAACGGAGACCTTCCTCGATAGCGATAGGCGTGATGAGCTCGACGCTCATGTCGACGTTATCGCCGGGACGGCACATCTCAACGCCCTCGGGAAGACCGATCGTACCGGTAACGTCTGTCGTTCTGAAGTAGAACTGCGGACGATAGCCTGCGAAGAACGGCTTCTGACGACCGCCTTCCTTCTCGGTAAGGACGTACACGTGACCCGTGAACTTCGTGTGAGGATGGATCGTGCCGGGCTTAGCGAGGACCTGTCCGCGCTCAACACCTTTCTTGTCGATACCGCGGAGGAGCAGACCGACGTTGTCGCCTGCCTCAGCGGAATCAAGCAGCTTGCGGAACATCTCGACGCCGGTGATAACGGTGGACTTTCTCTCCTCCGTCAGACCGATGATCTCGACAGTATCGCCCATCTTGACAGTACCGCGCTCAACTCTGCCCGTAGCGACCGTGCCGCGGCCCGTGATGGAGAAGACGTCCTCAACAGGCATAAGGAACGGGAGGTCAGCCTTACGGTCGGGAGTAGGAATGTAGCTGTCGACAGCGTCCATCAGCTCATGGATGGATGCATACTCGGGAGCGTTCGGATCGGTGGACGTGGAATCGAGAGCAACGCGCGCGGAACCGCGGATTATCGGGATCTCGTCGCCCGGGAAATCATACTCGGACAGAAGCTCGCGGACTTCCATCTCGACGAGCTCGAGGAGCTCCTCGTCATCGACGAGGTCCGTCTTGTTCATATAAACGACGATAGCGGGAACGCCGACCTGACGTGCGAGCAGGATGTGCTCGCGGGTCTGCTGCATAACGCCGTCGGAAGCTGCGACAACGAGGATAGCGCCGTCCATCTGAGCTGCGCCCGTGATCATGTTCTTGACATAGTCGGCGTGACCGGGGCAGTCCACGTGAGCGTAGTGACGCGCATCGGTCTCATACTCAACGTGACGTGTGTTGATTGTAATTCCGCGTGCCTTTTCCTCAGGCGCGTTGTCGATCTGGTCATATGCGAGGAACTCGATCTTGTCGTTAGTGAGAGAGAGAACCTTCGTGATGGCTGCGGTAAGAGTCGTCTTACCGTGGTCGACGTGACCGATCGTGCCGATGTTTACGTGCGGCTTAGTTCTTTCAAATTTCTGCTTTGCCATGATTTGAAATCCTTTCTTTGATTTTGTTTATTGTTTTTTACTTATAACGGTGACTGTGATACAGCGTCCGCGCTTATGCTTTCTTGCCGCGCTTGGACACTATTTCCGCGGAAATGTTCTTCGGGACCTCCGCGAAGTGGTCGGGCTCCATCGTATAGACGGCTCTTCCCTGCGAACGTGAGCGAAGCTCCGTCGCATATCCGAACATGACTGCGAGCGGCACGTGAGCCGTGACCTGTTGCGCCGAGCCGACATTCTCTATCGACACGATCTGACCGCGCCGCGAGTTGAGGTCGCCTATGACGTCGCCGAGGTAATCGTCGGGAGTCGTGACCACGACCTTCATTATCGGCTCCATGAGCACGGGGTCCGCCTTTTCGAGCGCTTCCTTGAGCGCCATGGACGCCGCGATCTTGAACGCCATATCCGAACTGTCGACCTCGTGGTACGAACCGTCTATCAGCGTGACCTTTACGTTCACGACAGTGTAACCCGCGAGCACGCCCGACTGCATAGCGCTCTGGCAGCCCGCCTCGATAGACTTCATATACTCGTTCGGTATCACGCCGCCGACCGTCTTGTCGATGAACTCGAACTCCTTGCCGTCGTCGGTGGGCTCCACCACGATCTTTACGTGACCGTACTGACCGTGACCGCCCGTCTGACGCGAGTACAGCTTGTCGACCGTCGACGTGCCTCTGATCGCCTCTTTGTACGCGACCTGCGGCTGACCGACGTTCGCCTCGACCTTGAACTCACGCAGGAGTCTGTCGACGATGATCTCGAGGTGAAGCTCTCCCATGCCGGCGATGATGGTCTGTCCCGTGTCCTCGTCGGTGTACGTTCTGAACGTGGGGTCTTCCTCTGCGAGCTTATCGAGAGCGATGGACATTTTTTCTTCGCCCGCGCGCGTCTTAGGCTCGATAGCGACTCTGATGACGGGTTCCGGGAACTCCATCGACTCGAGTATTATCGGCGCGTTTTCGGCGCAAAGCGTATCGCCCGTTTTTGTGTTTTTCGTTCCGATGACGGCGGCGATATCGCCGGAATAGACGCAGTCTATATCCTTGCGGTCGTTGCTGTGCATCTGGAGAAGTCTTGAAAGTCTCTCCCTCTGCCCCTTCGTCGAGTTGTACGTCGCCATACCCGCCTCGATCTTGCCGGAGTATACGCGGAAGAACGTGAGTCTTCCGACGTAGGGATCCGTCATGACCTTGAACGCGAGAGCCGCGAACGGCTCGTCGTCGCCGGGCTTTCTCTCCTCTTCCTCGCCCGTCTGCGGGTTTTTGCCCGTGACCGGCGGGACGTCGAGCGGAGACGGCATGTAGTCCACGATCGCGTCGAGCAGCTTCTGAACTCCCTTGTTGCGGTACGAGGTGCCGCACACGACGGGCACGATCTTGTTCGCTATCGTCTCTTTTCTGATAGCGGCCTTGAGCTCGTCCTTCGTGATCTCTTCCTCGTTCACATACTTCTCAAAGAGCGCCTCGTCGGACTCGGCTACCGCCTCTATCATCTCGGCTCTGTACTTCTTCGCGAGCTCGAGCATGTCGTCCGGTATCGCCTCGACCTTCATATCGCGTCCGAGATCGTCGTAGTAGATGACGGCGTCCATGTCGATGAGGTCTATGATGCCGCGGAAATCATCCTCGGCGCCTATCGGGAGCTGTATCGGGATGGGGTTCGTTCTGAGTCTTTCCTTCATCATGTTGATGACGCGATAGAAATCGGCGCCCATGATGTCCATTTTGTTTACATACGCCATGCGCGGCACCTGATACTTCGATGCCTGATGCCACACAGTCTCTGACTGGGGCTCGACGCCGCCCTTGGCGCAGAACACGCACACGGCGCCGTCGAGCACTCGAAGCGAGCGTTCGACCTCGACTGTGAAGTCGACGTGACCGGGCGTGTCTATGATATTGATTCGCGTATTGCGCCAGTGGCATGTTGTCGCGGCGGACGTGATCGTGATACCGCGTTCACGTTCCTGCTCCATCCAGTCCATGACTGCGGCGCCGTCGTGGACCTCGCCGAGCTTATGCGTTATACCCGTATAGAACAGGATACGCTCTGTCGTCGTTGTCTTACCGGCGTCGATATGAGCCATGATGCCTATATTGCGCGTACGCTCCAGCGAATATTCCCTGGGCATATAATTATTGGCCTCCGAAGGACGCGCATGTCCGCCACGCGGCGGACTCTCGCACGCTCATTATGCGGCGCGCGGTCCCATGTTTCTGAATGTTTCTGTGAATGATATAAAATATTAGTAGCGGTAGTGAGCGAACGCCTTGTTTGCCTCCGCCATTCTGTGCATTTCTTCTTTTCTCTTGAATGCACCGCCGGCGTTGTTTTTGGCGTCCATGATCTCACCCGCGAGGCGCTCGGACATCGTGTTTTCACTTCTTGTCCGTGCGTAGCTTACGAACCAGCGCAGACCGAGCGTAAGACGTCTTTCGGGTCTTACGTCCATCGGCACCTGGTACGTTGCGCCGCCGACGCGGCGGGCCTTGACTTCAAGGCTCGGCATCACGTTTTCGAGCGCAGCTTCGAATACCTCGAGCGGATTTTCGTTCGTCTTGCTTTCCACGATCGCAAACGCGTCATACACTATCTTCTGAGCGACGCCCTTCTTACCGTCGAGCATCACGTTGTTGATGAGCTTTGTGACGAGCTGCGAATTGTAAAGCGGATCCGGCAAAACTTCTCTTTTGGAGATCTGACCTCTTCTTGGCACTGTTATTCCCTCCTTCATTAAATAATGTTATCACAGGTACTCGAAAGAAATCCTCCGATCGTGTCATGCCGGGGTCAGACCTACATAAACGCGCCCTGCGGCGTGACCGTTTATATATGTTTGATTGAGGCAGAACACACCGACCCTGCCCTTGTAAGGCTGGGGGGAATTATTTCTTCGGTCTCTTGGCGCCGTACTTGGAACGGCCCTGATTGCGGTTCGCGACTGCCTGCGCGTCGAGAGTACCGCGGATGATGTGGTAACGCACGCCCGGCAGGTCGCGCACACGTCCGCCTCTTACGAGAACGACGGAGTGCTCCTGAAGGTTATGTCCGATACCGGGGATGTAGACTGTCGTTTCAAGTCCGTTCGTAAGACGCACTCTCGCGATCTTGCGGATAGCGGAGTTCGGCTTCTTCGGGTTGACGGTCGTCACCTTTGTGCATACGCCGCGCTTCTGAGGCGAGCTCTGGTCGATGCTTCTGTTCTTGAGCGAGTTGAAGCCCGTCTGGAGCATCGGAGCCGTCGACTTATAGGTCTTGTCGTGACGTCCCTGCTTTACAAGCTGGTTAAATGTCGGCATTATTCTCCTCCTTCTTTGCAGTTTTTGATTTGCGTCCGTGTCCTTGGTACACGCAAATGAGCATAGGTATACCCTCGGGCAGTGACGCAAGATAAATTATATATCAACGTTGACAATTTGTCAAGGAATTTTTTGCCCACTTGTATTTTCTCTTTATTGCACAAAAAAATACGCGTCCCGTGCGCCTTTTTGTTGACACAGGCACGATATGTCGAAACTTTTCCCCGAAAGTTTCGCCCCGCAAACATTGACACAAACATGAAGGAGCGGTATAATATAGTTTGGATTTATAGGCGCGAGGCGTCTTTTTGGGAGGCATTGTAAAGAAGTATGGACAGTGAAAAAAATGAAAACGCCCGCCGCGGCGGGATAACGGTCGAGACGGAGCACATATTTCCGATAATTAAGAAGTGGCTTTACTCGGAGAAGGAAATTTTCCTGCGCGAGATAGTGTCGAACGCGTGCGACGCGATAACGAAGCTGCGCCGCCTTTCCTCGCTCGGCGAGGTGTCCGGCATCGACGAGGACGCGTTCCGCGTCGATGTGACGCTCGACGAGGACGAGGGCACGCTGACGGTGACCGACAACGGCATCGGCATGTCGGAGGACGAGCTGACGCGCTACATCTGCCAGATAGCGCTGTCGGGCGCGCTCGATTTCATCAATAAATACGAGGGGACCGAGAACGGCGACACGTCGGGCATCATCGGTCACTTCGGACTCGGATTTTATTCTTCGTTCATGGTCAGCGACACCGTCGACGTGATAACGAAGTCGTACACGGACGCGGAAGCAGTCAAATGGACGTGCGGCGAAGACGGCGAATACGAGATAACGAAGCCGGAGGCGGACGTCGGACGCGGCACGTCCGTCGTCATGCACATAAGCGAGGACGAGGGCGAGTTTTTGTCCGCGTATAAGATACGCTCGATACTCGAAAAATACTGCTCCTTCATGCCGACGCCGATATATTTCACGAGCGTCAAAGAGCAGAAAGAAGCGGAAGAGCACAAAAAGGAGCACGACCACGAACACGAGCATGACGACGGATGCGAGTGCGAGCATGACCACGACCACGACGACGAGCCGAAGCCGATAAACGACGTGCATCCGCTGTGGCAGAAGAATCCGTCCGAATGCACCGACGAGGAATACAAGGACTTCTACCGCCGCGTGTCCGGCGACTACCGCGAGCCGCTCTTCTGGATACACATCGCCGCCGACTACCCGCTCAACTTCAAGGGAATCCTCTACTTCCCGCGTCTCGGCAACGAGTACGAGAGCCTCGAGGGTCAGGTCAAGCTCTACTACAATCAGGTGTTCGTCGCCGACAACATCAAGGAGGTCATACCCGAATACCTTCTTATGCTCCGCGGCGTGCTCGACTGCCCCGAGCTGCCGCTCAACGTGTCGCGCAGCTATCTGCAAAACAACACCTACGTCGCAAAAATATCGCAGCATATAGTCAAGAAAGTCGCGGACAAGCTTACGGGCATGTTCAATAACGACAGGGACGCCTACGAGAAGCTGTGGGACGACATCAAGACGTTCGTCGAGTACGGCTGCATACGCGACCGCAAATTCTACGACAAGGTCAAGGGCGCGGTGCTCCTGCCGCTCACGGACGGAGGTCACAAGACTCCGGACGAGTACCTCGAGGCGGCGAAGGAAAAGCACGAGGGCAAGGTATATTACGCGACCGACAAGACGGCGCAGGCGCAGTATATAGCGTCCTACAACGCCGAAGGCATAGAGGTCGCGCTGCTCGACACCATCATCGACACACAGTTCATATCGACGCTCGAAAACGACAAGAGCTGCAAGTTCTTCCGCGTAGACGCCGACGTCGCGGACGCGCTCAAAGCCGAGGGCGGCGACGCCGAGACAGACTCCGGCGTCGAGGAGCTGTTCCGCCGCGTGTCCGGCAACGACAAGCTGAAAGTCACGTTCTCGCGCCTTAAGGACGCCGGCGTTCCAGCCGTCATAACGGAGGGCGAGGAGTCGCGCCGCATGCAGGACATGATGAAGCTCTACGGCATGGGCGGCGATATGCCGCACGAGATCGCACTGACCGTCAACGCCGATTCGGAGCTGATCAAGACGATATCCGCCGACCCGACGTCGGAGGCGTCCGAGAAGATAGCGCGCCACATATGGCACCTTTCGATTTTGACGAAAGGCTCCATGTCTCCCGACGAGCTTCGCGAATTTTTGAGCGAAAGCTATGATATACTGGGTTACGTCAAATGACAGAATCAAGACTTATAAAAACGCTGCGTGCGGGTCTTGCCGACGCCGCCCGCGAGCGTGACTTCGCGCGTTCGACGGCAAAGCTCTACTATAAAGAGCTCGTCCGCGCGATAGGAGACGTCGACGTACTGTTCACGCCGTCGCAGGCGCGCCCCGACAAGCTCTTGCGAACGCGCGAGCTTGCGGGACAGCTCGACGGCATGTGCGGCGCAGGCGCCGGCGGCGCACTGTTTGCCACTGCATGCGCCGACGCATGCGGCATCAAAATGATGTCGCTGTCCGCGATGGCGAACGGCAACGGCGCCGACGAGGAAACGGCGCACGATAACGACTCCGTAGGCGTCGCATACGTGACGGGCAGCGCCGCCGACAGCGCATACGAATCGTTCGCCCGCGAGGGCTGGAGCCGCACGCACACAGAACGGCTCCAGAGCGCATGCAACTCCGTCATGTGCGGCGACACCGATTACACCATAATCCCGATAAAAAATAACGCCGACGGCAGACTTCGCACCTTCTACCGCATGATGGCGGAATTCGACCTCAAAATAGTCGACACCGTCACGGTGCGCGCGTCACCGTCCGCGTCTGCGTCGTCCACATCATCTGCGACCGTATACGCGCTGTGCGCGGCATCGTTCGGCGAGCTTTCCTCGCCGAAGCATATGGAGTTCTCGTCGAAAACGGACGGCACCGGCGCGTCAAAGCTCGCGGAGGCGATGGCGGCGTTCGGTCACACCGTGACCGAGATCACCAGCTTCCCCGACTCCGACGGCAAAGCCGTCTATCACTTCGCCGTCGACCTCGGCGGCGACGCGAGGGCGACGCTTCTGTACCTCGATCTGTTCCACCCAGACCACAGAGTCATCGGACTATACGGCACGGAGGACGCGGAGTGAGCGCCGTCTTTGTCCCCGCGGACGAGGACGCGCTGCGAGGATGCGTGCGCGGATATTACGTCTCCGTCGTCGACAAGACCGCGTCGACAAACAGCGATCTTTTGCGCTATATCAAAAACGGCGGGAATGGCGAACAGCTTCTTGTCTCCCGCGTTCAGACGGGCGGCAAAGGACGGCTCGGACGCAGCTTCGTCTCCGACTACGGCGGCATATATTTCAGCTTCACCGCGACCGTGCCGCGCGAATTTGTCAACAGGCTGACGCCGCTCGCGGGTGTCGCCGCCGCTCGCGCTCTGCGCACACTGTACGGTCTTGACGTCATGCTCAAATGGGTCAACGACGTATGGCTCGGCGGCAAAAAGCTCGGCGGCATACTCGCCGAAACGGTCACGGACAATGCCTGCACCGGCAGCACCGTCCGTGCCGTCGTCGGCATAGGCATAAACGGCAATAATGCCGGATTTCCCGATACCGCGACGTCGCTTGAGGCGGTGGGCGTTCCCGTCGTCGACGCAAACGACATAATTGCTCATACGCTTGACGGCTTCACCTCGCGCCTTTGCCGCATCGGCGACGTCTCCGTCATGGACGAGTACCGCGCACTTTCCGCAGTTGTTGGGCATCATGTGCGCGTTCACACATTCGACATCTCCGCCGACTACGACGCGTTCGCGGTCGGGATAACAGACGACGGCGGTCTTGACGTTAAGACGGAACACGGAGAAAAAGTTCTCTCGTCGGGCGAAGTCTCGGTCCGACTGTAATATCAAAAAAAGTCAACAAAAAGTTTTGAAAGATCCTTAGGAAAACTTTTTCAAAAGTTTTCCTAAGCGGGGTCCGGGGCGGAGCCCCGTGATATAATAAATCTGGAGGATTAAAATGGAAGATCTGATCAGGGAAAACTATGAGAAGTGGCTGTCGTCGCCGGTCGTCGACGAGGCGACGAAGGCGGAGCTGCGCGGCATCGCAGACGACGAGACCGAGCTGAAGTCGCGCTTCATGTCGTATCTTTCGTTCGGCACGGCAGGACTGCGCGGCACGATGGCGGCGGGCACGAACCGCATGAACGTCTACACCGTTGCGCACGCGACGCAGGGACTCGCCGACCTCATCATCGGCTGCTCCGCAGCCGAACGCGGCGTCGCCGTCGCATACGACAGCAGAAACAACTCGCGCCTGTTCGCCGAAACTGCCGCGTCCGTGCTCGCCGCCAACGGCATACGCGTCTACTTCTTCGAGAGCCTGCGCCCGACGCCCGTTCTGTCGTTCGCGCTGCGCTATCATCACTGCATCGCGGGCATAAACGTCACCGCGTCGCACAACCCGAAGGAGTACAACGGCTACAAGGCGTACTGGGAGGACGGAGCCCAGCTCCCGCCCGACCACGCCGCCGTCGTCGCTAAGTCGATGGCGTCCGTCGACATATTTGACGACGTCAAGTGCACCGACTTCGACGCGGCTGTGAAAGACGGCATAATCACGATGATAGGCAAGGAAACCGACGAAGCGTACCTCAAATGCGTGCTCGCCGAGGCCGTCAACCCCGACGCCGTCGCAAGAATGGCGGACAGCCTTCGCATTGTGTATACGCCGCTCTACGGCGCGGGATATAAAATGGTGCCCGAGGCGCTGCGCAGGATAGGACTCGAACAGCTCTACGCAGTCGAGGAAGAAATGACGCCGAACGGCGACTTCCCCGGCATAAAGAATCCGAACCCCGAG
>CANQMJ010000058.1 GCA_947624945.1 uncultured Clostridia bacterium
CTACATCGCGACGCCGCAGACGGCGCCGCTGCGCGAGCCGCAGCCGGACGGCAGCCGCCATCCGTTCGACTCGTTCATAATCGCAAAGACTCCGGCGGAGCGCTGGGGGACTCCCGACGACCTCAAGGGTCCGGCGGTGTTCCTTGCGTCCGACGCGTCCGATTTTGTCAACGGGCATATCCTCTACGTCGACGGCGGCATCCTCGCCTACATAGGCAAGCAGCCGTGACGTTTCGGGGCTCCGCCCCGTGCCCCGCTCAAGGAAACTTTTTGAAAAAAAGTTTCCTTGAGAATCCTTCAAAAACTTTTCCTACATTAAAAATACACAATACAAACAGAAAGGCAAAGACTATGAAAATAGCACTCATCAACGAAAACAGCCAGGGCGCGAAAAACGCCGTTATCGAGAAGGCTCTACGCCACGTCGTGGAGCCGATGGGACACGAGGTCGTCAACTACGGCATGTACACCGCCGACGACGAAGCGCAGCTCACGTATGTGCAGGTGGGCATACTCGCCGCGGTGCTGCTCAACTCCGGCGCCGCCGACTACGTCGTGACGGGCTGCGGCACGGGCGAGGGCGCGATGCTGGCGTGCAACTCGTTCCCGGGCGTCATATGCGGACATATCGAGGACGCGCTCGACGCGTACACGTTCTCGCAGATAAACGACGGCAACGCCATCGCGATCCCGTTCGCAAAGGGCTTCGGCTGGGGCGGCGACCTCAACCTCGAGTACATATTTGAAAAGCTCCTGTGCGAGGAGCCGGGTCAGGGATATCCGCGCGAACGCGCAGTCCCCGAAAAGCGCAACAAGAAGATACTCGACGATGTGAGAGCGAAATCGTACAGACCGCTCGCGGACATACTGCACGACCTCGACCCGGAGCTCGTAAAGGGAGCGCTCGCGGGAGAGGGCATAAAGAAGCATTTCTTCGCCGACTGCAAGTGCGAGAGCATCCGCGCGCTCGTCGAGGAATACACAAAATAAATATAACGGTAAAACTGTACGAAACCCGGCGCAAAAACCGTGACATAAATTGATAAATTTTTCCTCGAAATTATTTGACTTTATGTGTTGACAGCGGGGGGGGGTATAGTATTATAATAGTAGTGAGAAGTATGCGCACGCATCGGGACGCGGGTCCGGCGCGCACGCGTACATCGACGAAAAGACACATTTTGCGTGAGCGCGGTTTGTACGAATTAACGCACAAAGCGGCACACGGCGCGTCCCGCGCGTAATGCGGCGGGACGGGAAAGGAACCGAACTATGAAGAAGATCAAAACGCTTCTGTGCGTCATGCTCGTGCTGGCGACGGCGGCGTGCCTCTGCGTCAGCGTCGCGGCGGAAGGAAAGGTAACTGAAGAGTGGTTCAGAGCGCAGAAATGCGCATGGGGATCCAATGAAGGCAATACGCACGTTGTTGAAACAAAATCCAATGCTACGTGTACGAGACCCGGCACAACTTACTTGGAGTGTATATATTGCCACGTGAGATTTGACATCAGCGACGCAAAAGTATCTCACAAGTTTACCGTTCCGACAGGTAAACAACAGGAACCGACCTGCACCGAGGACGGATGGGTAGAATATAAGTGCGAAAACTGCAATTCTACTGTAAAAGTCCCGCGCAAAGCAACAAATGAAGCTCACAAGTGGATAGCGGACGAAAACGGCGACACCGTATGGAAGCCTGTCCTCGGCAAAGAACCGACATGCGGAAATGTCGGCGAAGTCTATCGCAAGTGCGAGATATGCGGTGCGATCGAGGCAAAACCGTCGGACGAAGTCGGATATGAAAGACCTGCACACAAGTGGGAAGATGTCGACTGTGTAACGCAGAAGTGCTCATTGTGCTGGCAGACACAGGTGAAAGAAGGAGCGTCTCACGGCGAGATCGAGTACAAACCGTTAGGTCCGAATTCAAATGACGGCTTTCATATCGGCGTATGCAAGGTCTGTGGCAGGGAAGTAGAGCGCGAAGCGCATACATATGTCGACGACCACGACTGCACGACAGACGACGTGTGCTCAAAATGCGGCGTTACCGTTGTGAAGGGCTGCGCGAGCCATACGAAGGGACGCTCATATGAAACGACGGAGACGCAGCACAGGCTCGTGTGCGCCGTTGAGGGATGCAACGTAGTGCTTTCCGAGTATGTTAATCATCTTGACAGCAACAAAGACGGCAAATGCGATTCCTGCCAAGCTGTTATGCCGGTAGAAACGAAGCCGGCGGAGACGACGGCCCCCGCTGACACAACGGCAGTACCGGAAACGACGGCAGCGCAGGAGACGACAGCGGCACCTGAGACAACGGCAGCGCCTGAAACGACGGCAGCACCGGAGACGACAGCGGCACCGGAGACAACGTCAGCGCCCGAGACAACGGCAGCACCGGAAACGACGGCAGCACCTGAGACAACAGCGGCACCGGAAACGACGGCAGCACCGGAGACGACAGCGGCACCGGAGACAACGGCAGCACCGGAGACGACAGCAGCACCGGAGACGACGGCGACGCCGGAAACGACATCTGCGCCCGCAGAAACGACGACGCCTGCGACGACCGAGGCAGTGACGACCGAGACTGCTGCTCCGGCAGAGACCGAAGCGCCGACGACTGAAGCCGTGACGAACAGCGAACCGCATGTCGGCACTGTCGCCCCCGAACCCGCGAAGGAGGGCGAGGTCATAGTCGAGCTCGGCGAAGAGACAGACGCGAAAATAAACGTCGACAACATCACAAAGACGAATCTGACTGTAAAGAACATCGTTGAGGAGAAGTTCACCGAGTATGCGGCGTACGACATCAACCTTGTCAAGGACGGCGCGAAGGTGCAGCCCGACGGAACTGTCAAGGTGTCGATCGCGCTGCCCGACGGCTGGAGCGACGTCGACGTCTACCATGTCGACCGTGATGTTATGACGAAGCTCGAAACGACGGTGAAGGACGGCTACGCAGTATTTGATACGACGCATTTCAGCGTTTACGTGCTCGTGAACAATAAGTCGGCGGCGACGCCGACCGATACCGATACGACGGCGGAACCCGAAACGACGGGTGAGACCGCGTCCGCACCTGCGGACGATATCGTTCCCGCGCCCGAGGCGTCGGCTGAGACGACAGGCGCGTTCGACGGCTATGAGCCCGACGAGAACACGCTCCTCATCTCGCCCGCACCCAAAACGGGCGAGCTGCCCGACATGACGATTGCCGTGACAGTCACGCTCGTGACGTCGCTGCTTGCCGCGTCCGCGATCATCATCGCAGGCAAAAAGAAGCACTGAGAAAGGCTGCAGGTCGAAAAAATGAAAAAGAACATTGCGATCAAAATATTTTCCGCGATCGTTCTCGCAGCGGCGATGGCGCTTATCGGCGTCATCGCCGTCGGCGCGGAAACGGTTAATGCGGAGGCGGGTCCCGAAATAGCTGTTGTGCCGGAGATAGTGTCGACGCCGGAAGGCAGCAGCTTCAGTTCGTCTCTCGTACAGCCCGGCGACGGCAAATACTGCGGGAAGGTCACCGTATATGTTACAGGCTGTACAGCCGATAAAATAAGCTATACGGTCGACGGCGCAGAGACGAAGCCCGGAAGCTCCGTGTTTGAGATTTCGGGGACCGGATACACGGGCGAAAAAGTTGTGGTCACGGCAGGCGGCGCAACGTGCGAGTTTACTCTGTATAAGGGTCACATTTTGGGCGGCAGAAATACGAAGGGAAATTTCGGCGGAGATTCATGCAGCGGTAAAAACGGCGAAAACACGAGCGTCGGAACGATAAATACGTGCCAGTTCTGCGGCGGTCTTTATGTTGATAAAAAGCTTCCCGACATGACCGACCAAGGCGTCGCGGGACCGCACAGCTTTGTTGAAACGGTCAAAACGTCCTGTGACGGCACAACGAAATACACTATAAACAAATGCTCAACGTGCGGATATATAAAGGTCGAGACCGAGGGCACGGACGAAGGCGCGGACCATGAATGGAAGGGCTCGATAACATACGGCTGCGACAGCGTCATCATGACATATGAGGAGTGTACGAAATGCGGCGCGGTCAGAAACGTCAAGGCGTATACCCCGGTCGGACATATGGTCTCTGAAAGCAAGGTCACTTACAAGTACGAGAACGACGACTGCACGAAGGACGGTAAGAAAATCGAGACGTGCATGAAGTGCGGCGTGACGTTTGAGATAAACATTTCCGGAAACGCGGATCACAAATTCAATGAAAAAGCGGTAAGCGTTACGGAAGAGGCTACATGTGAAAATCCGGGCAAAGGGACTGTCAAATGTACGAATCCCGGCTGCAAGGTCACACAAGAGCGCGAGATACCGACGGTCGGTCACAAATACGAGGCGGAGGTGACGAAGGAGCCGCTCTGCACGGAAGACGGCATTATGACGTATACATGCTCCGTATGCGGCGACACCTACACGGAACCGATACCGAAGGTCGAAGGCAACGGTACGGGCAGTCACTCTCTGCGTTCGGTCGGCGGCACGCCCGCGACATGCGATAAAGAGGGAAGCGTAACATACAAGTGCGAATACTGCCCGTATGAGGAAACAGAGACAGTAGAAAAGACAGAGCACAGATACAAGTCCACCGGCGACTGCACGGCGGCTCGCGTATGCGAGGTGTGCGGCGCGACGGCGGAGCCTCTTGCGACGGAGCACAACTTCGACGAGTATATGGTCGTTGGCGGCGGATATCACAAAGTAAGCTGCTCAAACGAGGGATGCAACAAGTTCAAGACGGAAAAATGCTATCCCGCAAACGACGACCACGACTGCACGACTGACGATCGCTGCGTCTGCGGCAATATAGTGGTGCAGAAGAAGTCAAGCCATCAGACCGATACTTTCCTCACTTCGTATGAGCCTGTAAACGAAACGCAGCACAATATCATATGCGGCAGAGAAGGCTGCAATCAGGTCATAGACACGAGAAATCACTTTTGGGGGAATGCCGCGGACGGCACCGAAAATACATGCATCAGATGCGGATATGTAAAAACGGATACGCACGAGCATGAATATGTGCCGAACCATGACGATACCGAGCACTGGATGGAATGCAAGATCTGCCATTTGGTAGAGGCAGGAACGAGAAAGCCTCACGATGCTGTTCCGTCGGGTGCGCGCGACTGCACAGTGGCGGTCGTGTGCTCATGCGGATATGTGACAGTCCCTGCGCAGTCGACGCACGCATGGTGCGGCGAATGGCACGACCACGGCGAGACGCATTATCAGCACTGCACGAATCCCGGCTGCGCCGTGCTCAACGAGTTCGACCACACCCCCGAGCCCGACGACCACAACTGCACAACGCCGCTCATATGCTCGCTGTGCAAGCATGTGATAGTTGAGGCAGCGTCGGATCACTCGTGGTCGGCGGATGCAAAAGCACATGACGGCGAATACCACACGTTAAAATGCTCCGTTGACGGATGCCATGCGGAGAAGCTGGAAAAGCACACTGCCGGCATCGCGGCGACGTGCAATTCACAGGCGGAGTGCATCACGTGCCACAGTAAGTTCGGCGATGTCGACAAGAAAAATCACACAGGCGGCACGGAGATACGCGATGCGAAGCCCGCAACGACAGAGTCCGAAGGATATACGGGCGATAAATACTGTGTCGGCTGCGGCGCGAAGCTCGAGGAGGGCACCGTCATTGAAAAACTGACGGAGGAGCACGTACACGTATATGACGGTTATGAGTACGATGCGGATGGTCACTGGGCTGTCTGCAAGTGCGGAGAAAAAGACCCGTCGGGTGAGAAGGCGCCGCACGAGTACGGCGTATACACGAACAACGGCGCGACACATTCGCGCACATGCACCGTCTGCGGTGAGGTCGACGACGAGCCGCATGAGCACGGCGAAGCCGTTCATGACTGCACAAAGGCGATCCTTTGCGCAGACTGCGGTGCGATAATCGAGGAAGCTCAGACGTCGCACAACTTCACGGGACGCGTCGTCGGCACGGCGGCGGGTCACACTGTCGCGTGCGTCAACCCCAACTGCGACGTTACTACTGATGTTACGCCTCATACGGGCGGCTCTGCATCATGCACGAGCGGCGCGCACTGCGAGATATGCGGCGTCGAGTACACGGAAAAGGACGCGTCGCATCATACGGGCGGCACGGAGCTGCGCGATCATAAGGATGCGACGACGACAGAAGAAGGCTACACGGGTGACACGTACTGCCTCGGCTGCGGCGAGATCATCTCTAAAGGAACGGCGATAGAAAAGCTTCCCGAGGATCATGAGCACGCATTCGGCGATTGGATGGCGGACGGAACGCATCACTGGCGCGAATGCGCGTGCGGCGACGAGTCCGAAAGAGCAGCGCATACATTTGAAAACGGCAAATGCACCGTCTGCGGTGCGTCCGACCCGAATTATACGGTCGGCGACGTCCTCATTGACAACGATGTCACGCTGACACCGGAGGAAAACAAGGAACACTACGCGGGACTCAAACTCGTTGTAGAGGATGTAGAAAAGACCGATGCGAAGTATGCGGAAGTTGAGGCAACAGTCGGCAAGAAGTTTGAAGAATACGTGCCGTTCGATATCACGCTCAAAAACAAGGCGGACGGCAGTGAAGCTCAGCCGAACGGCAAGATCACGGTAACGATACCCGTGCCGGCCGGATGGAAAGCGGAGGAAACGTCCGTTTACCATGTGAGCGGCGATAAAACGGAAAAGATCGATGTAAAAGTGAGCGGCGACGGCGCGCATGTGGTGTTCACGACGGATCATCTGAGCATTTACGTGCTCGTGAATACGTCTACGGAGATAACAGAGCCCGATCCGGTGCCGCCGACACAGGAAACGACGGACCCTGCCGATACGACGAAGGAACCTGACGAGACGACGAAGGAACCGGATGACACAACGGCGACACCTGCCGATACAGCGGCAAAGCCCGCCGAAACAACGGCGGCACCCACCGAAACTACTGCAGCTCCCACCGAAACAACGGCAGCGCCGGCTGAAACGACGACGAAGCCCGCAGAGACAACGGGTGCGCCCGAACCGACAAAGCCGCCTGTGACAGGCGAGACGTTCAACGTCACAGCTGTGTGCGTCATGCTCGTCGTTGCGTCTCTAAGCGGAGTGTGCGCGACTGTCGGCGCGAAGCGCGGACGCAAAAACTAAAACAGTGATCTGACGGTATGCGTTAGGTCGGCATCATCCCCCGCCTTGCGGCGGGGGATGAACATTTTTATATGAATTTTTCATTTTTACGTGCGGACGGCGCGATTTTGTGTTACAATATATTTATCAAATAGGAAAGGACGAGATAATATGGCAGCAGTAAAAGTAACGAGCGCGAATTATGACGCGGAGGTGGCATCGTCGCAGGTGCCGGTGCTCATCGACTTCTGGGCGACGTGGTGCGGTCCGTGCCGCATGATGACGCCCGTCGTGGAGGAGATAGCGGACGAGGCGGAAGGGAAGTATAAGGTGTGCTCCGTCAACATAGACGAGGAGCCCGAGCTGTCGGTGAAGTTCGGTGTGACGGCGATACCGACATTCGTCGCGGTGAAAAACGGCGAAGTTGCGGGTCGTACCGTCGGCGTGAGCGAGAAGGAAGAGCTTCTCTCGCTTCTTGCATGACGGTAACGCATAAAAACGAGCGGAAATGCGGGCCCTTGCGGGTCCGCATTTTTGCGTCACTGCGGCTAAAAAATTTACAAAAAATTTACATGTAAAAAATCTGTAAATTTTAATGCGAGTTGCTGCGCGGATGAGGCAAAAATCCGAACAAAAAGGAATTATTTTTAAGGATACTTCTTGACAATCGGTGCCGTATATGGTAAGATAATAAACTGCGTATATAGCGCGACAAAGCTAACTTTATTACTATATACCCGCGGCAAAACGACGGAACAGACGCAATTTTTGCGCCCCGATTTCGTGCAAAACGCCGCGGAGAGCGAAAGTGAAGGAGTGACAGACCAAGATGGTAAAACCCCAGAAACTCGGCAAAAACGTGCGCATGAGTTTTTCCAAGATCGACGAAGCGCTCGAAATGCCAAATCTCATCGAGGTGCAGAAGAAGTCGTACAAGTGGCTCATCGACGAGGGGCTCATGGAGGTGTTCCGCGACATCTCCCCGATATCGAACTATTCGGGCAGCCTGCTCATCGACTTTGTCTCCTACAACCTCGACTCGAAGCCCAAGTACTCCGTCGAGGAATGTAAGGACCACGACGCCAACTACGCGGCGCCTCTCAAGGTCGACGTAAGACTGACGAACAAGCAGACGGGAGAGGTCAAGCAGTCCGAGATATTCATGGGCGATTTCCCGCTCATGACGGACAGGGGCACGTTTATCATCAACGGATCGGAGCGCGTTATCGTTTCGCAGATAGTGCGTTCGCCGGGCATGTACTACGATTCAACGATAGACAAGACGGGCAAGCACATATACACGGCGCAGGTCATCCCTTACCGCGGCGCGTGGCTCGAATACGAGACTGACGTAAACGACATATTCTACGTCAAGATAGACAAAAACAGAAAAATGCCCGTGACGGTGCTCATCCGCGCGCTCGGCATCGAGACGGAGCGCGACATGGTCGAGTATTTCGGCGACGAGAAGCTCCTCACCGAAAGCGCGCAGAAGGACGAGCTCGAGCGTCAGGCGACGGAGAACAACACGACTGCGGGCGAGGAAGCGCTCAAGGAGATATACAAGCGTCTGCGTCCGGGCGAACCCGCCATCGTCGAGAGCGCGCTCACGCTCATAAACAATTCGTTCTTCGACCCGAAGCGCTACGACCTCATGCCGGTCGGTAGATACAAGTTCGACAAAAAGGTCGAGATATCGCAGCGCATAAGAGGTCATAAGCTGTCGCGTCCGGCAGTCAGCCCGATAACGGGCGAGATCGTCGGCGAGCCCGGCGTCGTTCTGACGTACGAGGCGGCGAAGGCTATCGAGAACGCGTGCGTCAACGAGGTTTGGGTCGAGGCTGAGAGCGGTCACGAGGTGAAGGTGTTCGGCAACAACACCGTCGACCCCAAAAACGTGCTCGGCTACGACCTTGTCGACTGCGGCGTATCGGAAAAGTGCAGCCTTCCCGTTCTCCGCGAGATAATGGCGGAGGCGGGCGACGACAAGGACGAGCTCAAGCGCATAGCGAAGCGCCGCATCGCGGAGCTTTGCCCGAAGCACATCACGAAGGACGACATATTCGCGTCCATCAACTACCTGCTCGGACTCGTACACGACATCGGCTCGATAGACGACATCGACCATCTCGGCAACCGCCGTCTGCGTTCGGTCGGCGAGCTTTTGCAGAACCAGTTCCGCATCGGTCTTTCCCGCATGGACAAAAACATCAAGGAAAAGATGTCGATACAGGACAACGAGACCGTCACCCCGCAGCAGCTCATCAATATCCGCCCCGTCACGACGGCGATACGCGAGTTCTTCGGCAGCTCCCCTCTTTCGCAGTTCATGGAGCAGGCCAACCCCTTGGCGGAGCTGACGCACAAGCGCCGTCTGTCGGCGCTCGGTCCCGGCGGTCTTTCGCGCGACCGCGCGTCCTTTGACGTCCGCGACGTACACTACACGCATTACGGCAGAATGTGCCCGATAGAGACGCCGGAAGGTCCTAACATCGGTCTTATCTCGTATCTTGCGACGTACGCGCGCATAAGCGACTACGGCTTTATCGAGGCACCGTACCGCAAGGTCGACAAGGCGACCGGCGTCGTTACCGACGAGATCGTATACATGACGGCGGACGTGGAGGACAACTACGTCATCGCTCAGGCGAACGAGCCGCTCGACGACGAGCACAAGTTCGCACGCCGCCGCGTTTCCGCGCGCGACAGAGCGGATATAATCGAAACGGCGCGCGAGAACATCGACTTCATGGACGTATCGCCCAAGATGGTGGTGTCCGTCGCGACGGCGATGATACCGTTCCTTGAAAACGACGACAACTCCCGCGCGCTCATGGGCTCCAACATGCAGAAGCAGGCGGTGCCGCTTTTGACGACGGAGTCGCCGATAGTCGGCACGGGAATGGAATACAAGGCGGCGATGGACTCCGGCTCGGTAGTCATATCCGAGTGCGCGGGCTACGCGGAAAAGGTGACCGCCGACGACATAACGATACGCGGCGACGACGGCGTGAAGCGCACGTATCATCTGATAAAGTTCAAGCGCTCCAACGCGGGAACGTGCATAAATCAGCGCCCGATAGTGAAGGTCGGCGACAGAGTCGAGGCCGGCGAGTGCATCGCGGACGGTCAGGCGACGTCGAACGGCGAGATCTCGCTCGGCAAAAACGCTCTCATCGGCTTCATGAGCTGGGAGGGCTACAACTACGAGGACGCGGTCCTCTTGAACGAGCGTCTCGTCCGCGACGACGTATATACGTCGCTGCACGTTGAGGAATATTCGCACGAGGCGAGAGAAACGAAGCTCGGACCGGAAGAGATAACGAGAGAGATACCGAACGTCGGCGAGGACGCGCTCAAGGACTTGACCGCGGAGGGCATCGTCAAGGTCGGTACCGAGGTCAGAGCCGGCGACATACTCGTCGGCAAGGTGACGCCGAAGGGCGAGACGGAGCTGACGGCTGAGGAAAGACTGCTTCGCGCCATATTCGGCGAGAAGGCGCGCGAGGTGCGCGACACGTCCCTGCGTCTGCCGCACGGCGAGACGGGTATCGTCATCGACGTGAAGGTGTTCTCGCGCGAGAACAGCGACGACCTTGCGCCCGGCGTGACCAAAGTCGTGCGCGTCTACATCGCGCAGAAGAGAAAGATCTCGGTCGGCGACAAGATGGCGGGTCGCCACGGCAACAAGGGCGTCGTATCGCGCATACTGCCGCCCGAGGATATGCCGTTCCTCCCCGACGGAACGCCGCTCGACATCGTGCTCAATCCGCTCGGCGTGCCGTCCCGAATGAACATCGGACAGGTGCTCGAGGTGCATCTCGGCATGGCGGCGCGCACGCTCGGCTGGAAGGTCATGACGCCCGTGTTCGACGGCGCGAACGAAAAGGATATAACTGAATTGCTCGCGAAAGCGGGTCTCGGACGCGCGCCGTTCGACAACGAATACTTCGACGGCAAGCCGCTTTATGAGCTCATCGGTCACGACGAGGAAAACGGACGCGAGCTCTACCGTCCGCTGACGGCGGAGCAGCGCGCGGACATGGAATATCAGGCGTCGCTGCGCGCCGAGGGCAAGCTGCGCATCGTGGACGGCAAGACGGTGCTCTACGACGGAAGAACGGGCGAGCCGTTCGACAATCCGGTGACTGTCGGCATCATGTACTACCTCAAGCTGCATCACCTCGTCGACGATAAGATACACGCTCGCTCGACGGGCCCGTACTCGCTGATAACGCAGCAGCCGCTCGGCGGCAAGGCGCAGTTCGGCGGTCAGCGCTTCGGCGAGATGGAGGTCTGGGCGCTCGAGGCTTACGGCGCCGCTTACACGCTGCAGGAGATACTGACGGTCAAGTCCGACGACGTCGTCGGACGCGTCAAGACTTACGAGGCGATAGTCAAGGGACAGAACATCCCGACGCCGGGCGTGCCCGAGTCGTTCAAGGTGCTCGTGAAGGAGCTGCAGTCGCTGGCGCTCGACGTGAAGGTGCTCGACCGCGACGGCAACGAGATAGAGCTCTCGTCGCTCGACGACGAGCTGGAGCCGCCGAACGTCGTGTCCGACGTGGACGAGGACGACGTCGGCGAGACGGTGACGACGAACGAGTACGAGGACTCATTCGTGGAAAAGAGCGCGGACAACATCGACGACGATATATTCTCCGACGACGACCCGTACGGAACGTCTCCGTTCGACGATGCGGACGACGAGGACTATAACTAACGCGAAGAACTGGGAAGGGCTGCAATAAATGGAAGAAAGAAATACTTTTGATTCTATAAAGATCGGACTTGCATCTCCCGAAATGATACGCGCATGGTCGTACGGCGAGGTCAAAAAGCCCGAGACTATAAACTACCGCACGCTCAAGGCGGAGCGGGATGGACTTTTCTGCGAGCGCATATTCGGGCCGACGAAGGACTGGGAATGTCTGTGCGGCAAATATAAGCGCATACGCTACAAGGGCAAGATATGCGAGAAGTGCGGCGTCGAGGTCACGACGAAGAAGGTCAGACGCGAGAGGATGGGACACATCGAGCTCGCGGCGCCCGTATCGCACATCTGGTATTTCCGCGCTATCCCGTCGAGAATGGGACTCTTGCTCGACATTACGCCCCATAACCTCGAAAAGGTGCTCTACTTCGCAAGCTACATCGTCATCGACCCGGGCAACACGCCGCTCGAGAAGAAGGAGATACTGACCGACGCGAAGTACCGCGAATACTACGATAAATACGAAGACGACTTCCGCGTCGGAATGGGCGCGGAGGCGATAAAGGAGCTTCTTGCCGAGATCGACATCGACGCTTTGGCGGAGGAGCTCAAAGAGGAGCTCGTAAACGCGACGGGTCAGAAGAAGGTGCGCATCATAAAGCGCCTCGAGGTGGTCGAAGCGTTCCGCAAGTCGGGCAACCGTCCCGAGTGGATGATACTCGACTGCGTGCCGGTCATACCGCCCGAGATACGCCCGATGGTACAGCTCGACGGCGGTGCGTTCGCGTCGTCGGACCTCAACGACCTTTACCGCAGAGTCATAAACAGAAACAACCGCTTAAAGAAGCTGCTCGAGATGCGCACGCCGGACATCATCGTCCGCAACGAGAAGCGCATGCTGCAGGAGGCCGTCGACGCGCTCATCGACAACGGCAGACGCGGCAAGCCCGTCACGGGTCCGTCGAACAGACCGCTAAAGAGCCTTTCGGAGATGCTGCGCGGCAAGCAGGGACGTTTCCGTCAGAACCTGCTCGGCAAACGCGTCGACTATTCGGGACGTTCCGTTATAGTCGTCGGACCGAGCCTTAAGATATATCAGTGCGGTCTGCCGAAGGAGATGGCGCTCGAGCTCTTCAAGCCGTTCGTCATGAAGCGTCTCGTCGAGACGCAGAAGGCGTCCAACATCAAAGAGGCGAAGAAGAAGGTAGACAAGTCGTATCCCGAGGTATGGGACGCGCTCGAAAACGTCATAACGGAACACCCGGTGCTCTTAAACCGCGCGCCGACACTTCACAGACTGTCGATACAGGCGTTCGAGCCCGTGCTCGTCGAGGGCAAGGCGATAAAGCTGCACCCGCTCGTCTGCAAGGCGTTCAACGCCGACTTCGACGGCGACCAGATGCCGATACACGTTCCGCTTTCGGCGGAGGCGCAGGCTGAGGCGAGATTCCTCATGCTGTCGGCGAACAACCTCTTAAAACCCGCGGACGGCAAGGCAGTTACGGTCCCGTCGCAGGACATGGTCATAGGCAACTTCTATCTTACGATGGATAAGCCGGGCGAGCCCGGAGAGGGCAAGGTGTTCCGCAACTTCGACGAGGCGATGATGGCGTACGAGAACCATGTCCTCGGCATACACGCGCCGATAAAGGTGCGCGTATTCAAGGAGCGCGACGGAAAAACGGAGTCGAAGATAATCGACGCGACGCTCGGACGGCTCATATTCAATAACGCCGTTCCGCAGGATCTCGGCTACGTCGACAGATCCGACCCCGAGAAATACTTCGACCTCGAGATAACTGAGGCGATGACGTCGAAGAAGCTGTCGGGCATCATAGACGCGTGCATCAAGAAGCACGGCTTCGCGGTGACGGCGCGCATGCTCGACGACATAAAGAGCATAGGCTTCAAGTATTCGACAAAGGCGTCCATCTCGATATCGGTCGCCGACATAACGGTGCCGGAGGAGAAGTATAAGCTCGTCGCGGAAGCGGAGAAGAAGATAGAGAACATCAACCGCCACTTCTCGCGAGGCGAACTGTCCGAGGACGAGAGATATTCGAGCGTCATCGCCGTATGGCGTCAGACGACGAACGACGTCGTCGAATCGCTGCAGAAGAATTTCAACAAGTTCAACGCGATAAAGATAATGATGGACTCGGGCGCTCGAGGCAACATCACGCAGATGAGACAGCTCGCCGGAATGCGCGGACTCATGTTCGCGACGAACGGCCGTACGCAGGAGCTCCCCATCAAGTCCAACTTCCGCGAAGGTCTTAATATACTCGAATACTTCATGGGCGCACGAAGCTCGCGCAAATCGCTGTCCGATACGGCTCTCCGTACCGCCGACTCCGGTTACCTTACGCGCCGTCTCGTCGACGTCGCGCAGGACGTCATAATCCGCGAGGACGACTGCGGCTCCCGC
>CANQMJ010000059.1 GCA_947624945.1 uncultured Clostridia bacterium
CACCTGCATCGCGGGCATGTCTCTCGACGGACACAACTTCTTCTACGTGAACCCGCTCGAGGTGTGGCCCGAATCGAGCCACAAGAACCCCGAACACCACCACGTACTGCCCGTTCGCCCGAAATGGTTCGGCTGTGCATGCTGCCCGCCCAACCTCGCGCGAATGATAACGGGCATCGGACGCTACATCTACTCCGTCGACGGCGACACGATCTACACACAGCTCTATATAGCGGGCGAAGCAAAGGTCGCGACAGCGTCGGGCGAGGTAACGCTCAAAACCGAGACTAATTACCCCGTCGAGGGCGACGTTGCTGTTAATGTATCGGCGGGCAAATACTCGCTCGCGCTCCGCATCCCCGCTTACTGCGGCGGCAAATACACGCTCAAGTTAAACGGCAAACCTGTCGACGCGAAGATAGAGAACGGCTACGCAATACTCGACAATGACTGGAACGACGGCGACAAAATCGAGCTTTCGATTGACATAACGCCGCGCCGCGTGTACGCCAACTATCAGGTACGCGCAGACGCAGGCAAGGTCGCGATAGCTCGCGGACCTATCGTTTACTGCCTCGAGGAAGCCGACAACGAAACGCCGCTCGCGGGCGTCACTCTCCCCGCAGACGCTCCGCTCACATGCGAATACAAGCCGGACAAGCTCGACGGCATCGTCGAGATAACGACAAACGGCACCGTCGCTGTCGACGACGGCAACGATTCGCTCTACCGCACGACGCCTCCGGCGCGCAAGGACACAAAGCTGACCTTTATCCCCTACTACACATGGGCTAACAGAGGCGAAGGTGAAATGACCGTCTACGTAAGAGAAGCGTGACAGCTTAAAATACGCAAATAAAAGACCACCCTGCCGGGTGGTCTTTTATTATATCTTAGCTTTGTTTATCAGAATCCGTATGCTTCCTGTGCGCCCTTGATATACTTGTTTATTGTCCTGTTAAGACCTTTCTCAGCCGCTGTGAGCTTAGAGATGCTTATCGAATCATCGTTTATCATGTACGCAACAAGACCGTCGCGGATCGTATCGCAGAATGTCGTATCGCCTAGGTCAACGGCTCTGTGTGTGAATATAATGTCGAGCATTGCCTGAGATTCCTCGTCGCGCGCTTCTCTGCCCTTGAGCGATACATCAAAGTACGCGGGCGTGAGATAGTTCTGCGAATAGCACTGCATGACTTCCATTACAAGACCGGAGAACTGCGGATCCCTGCATGAATTCGGGACCATCAGAGCGGAATAATACGAAACTCTTGCGTAGTAGTCTTCCTGAGCCTCGTCCCACTTCGGATAAGGAATTATACCGAAGTCGGCGTCCATGTTGCGAAGCTTAGGAACATAGTGGAACGAGCAGTCCATGAACATAGCCTGGTCGTTTGAGAACATCTTTATGTTCGAAGTAGGAACGTCGCCGCCGCCGGAATATCCGTTGAACCAGTTCTGTTCATCGTTCATAAGCTCAAACGTGCGGACAAGAATGTTATAGAACTTCTCATCCTCAAAGTTGAGGTACGGCAGATCGTCGCTGTCCTTCATGACCATTCTCGAACCGCAGGAATCGATAAAGTGAGGAAGAATCATACGGGAATCGGAAAGATAACCGAAGTTGTCGCCCTCGTTCATGCGGTCGTCGGAGTTGACGTCATCCCAGGAATTTCTCATATATTCCGACATCTTATCTATCGTCCATTTGCCGTCAAGTACGAGCTGATAAGGAGCGTCGAGCTGCTTCTGCTTGAGAATATCCTTGTTGAACAGGAGAGTGAACATGAATTCGTCAACGCTGAGATCCGCCGCGCCGACAGCTATGTACTGCTGATTCGCTATCGTCAGGTCGGGGTTGACGTCCTGTGCCCAGTATCCCTTTGTAAGGTCGACATAGTCGAGCTGATCGTATGTATAGATCACGCCTTCTCCCCACGCGAACAGGCACTCGTTGCAGCGTCCGCTTACAACGTCAAAATCACTCACACCGGACTGAACAAGATCGCGCACGGGCTCATAATCCTGACTTCCGCTGAAATAATCGCGTGCAAGCACTTCACTGAATTCAATGCCCATCGTCTCCTCGATGTACATCTTGCGCTCGTAAAAGACGTTGTCGATAGCATCCTCGGATGTCGGCTCCTCAAAGTCGAAATTCCATTTCGCAACACCCATATCCTCAATGCTGCGGATAGTGAACGTCTCGCCGTCATACTGCTTCAGCTGCTCGGCGGTGTAACCCGTCGTGTAAAGCCCGTCCGCGCCGAGTCCGTTCAGCGAAGGATCAAGAGCGGCACTGTCGGCGGATGTGTTCGCACCGTTTGTATTGTCACCGGTGCTGCTTCCTTTGCCGTCGTCCGTCTTCGAATCCTTACATGCAACGAGCATGCATGCAAGCGTCGAAATGACAAGGAGCAGACATATAAATCTCTTCATTATTTGCCTCCTGTTTGTTTTGAGGTTTTGTCGTATATAAAACGACTTAACGGGATTATACCACAAAATCGTCAAAAAATCAATACCTTTTTTGTATTCTGCGCCGATTATTTTATTTTCTCGCAAATGGTTAATATTAATGTTTGCATTTTGTGTACTATACACATATTATTGAATATTCCGTGTAAAAATACGCCCTCGGCGTTCTCTGCCGAGGGCGTATCATATCTTTGTTTTTAAGCTATATCGGGCACTTTATTCAGCGTTTTCTCGTCGAATGTGACTGTATATTTTTCCGTCATATCCTCGGCGATATCCGAATATTTTTCACTGAGCACAGCCTCGCGAATGAGCGCTTTCCATGTCGGCAGTCCCTCGCCAGCATAGTACATTACATGGTAACCGTAATCGGTCTTTACGACGTCGGCGTCGCCCTCTTTGCGAGCATCGTCAAACAGCCACTCGTCGAACTCCGTCACCATCTGTCCCTGTCTGACGTTCATATAAAGTCCGCCCGATTCGAACGAACCGGAATCGGTCGAGAACGCGTGCGCGAGCGACTCGAACGTATCGAGCGACTTTCCGCTGTCGATGAACTTCTGAAGCGCGTCGTCCGCAGCCTTTTTTGCGTCCTCGTCCGTGTCGAACGTGCTCGTGTCAAACAGCACGTGGCGTACATTTCTCGTTATTTCCTCGTCGCGGTGAACGGTGTTCAGTATCATGTATACAGACGCCGTGCCCTCCGTCGCGTCGGAGAACGCCTTGATGTCGTTTACCTTGCGCTCATCGGAGAACAGCCATTCTCCCGCGTCGTCGTCGGTGACGGTCACATCCTCATGCAGCGTCGCCCCGACTGCGTCCTCGAGCGTTTCCTCGTCGTCGTAATCGTCCTTGATTATATCTTTCAGAATCGAATCGAACTCCTCGGGAGTCGTCGCCTTAGAAAGCTGCGCCGCTTTATCGAGCGCGTCGGTCGTGTTTTCTTCGTCGAACGTGTACGACTTATAGTCGACTACATCGTAATCGTCAGAGTGCGTGTTGTAGTATTCGTTTATCTCAACGTCCGTGACCTCGATCGAGTCGCGGGTGATGTAGTAATACTTTTGGCTGAGATAGTAAAGCTCGAGCGCGTCGCGCACGTCGTTCTCCTTCACGCCGTAGCCGTAATTATCGGACAAATACTTTTCCGCCGTCGTATCGTTAGCTTCCGCCGTCTTTTCGAGCGACTCTATCGATTCGTCGATGCGCTTCAGCTCGTCCTCGTCGAGCGTAATGCCCGCCTCATGCGCGCCTTCCGCCAAAACGAGCATGCTCGTGACGTTATTTCTCGTTTCCGACATAAAGTAATCATACCACGTCGTCGACGAGTTCGACTGCGTCTGATTCTTCAGCGGCTGGTTCGGATCGGGTATCAGCCCGTACTGTACAGCCGCCGATGCGTCTATACCGTACGCGTTGACATACGTCGACATCATATTCGTCAGCGTCGTGTTGACGGTGTCGTGGAAGAAGTACGACATCATCGCGTTGTTAACTTCGTAATGCTCGCTTTTAAGACCTATCTTATTACGCAGATAATTGCCAGTGCCTCTTACAGCCAAAACTATAAGACTGCACGACGCCGCAACGATCGCGACTACAAGCAGCACCGCAACGACCGCGACCGTTATCTTTATCGTTTCACGCCTTTCGGCGCGTTTTTCATTCAGCACACGCTCGGCGCGTTCTTTTTCCTCGGCGCGCTTCTGCTGCGCCCTTTTTGCCTTTCCCATTTTCCATGTCTCCGTTTTCTTCTTTATTTTTCGTCCTCGTCGTCAGATACGACGAGCGTTATTCTTTCCGGCATCATGTCGGACACCGAACGGACCGTGAACGTCAGCGGACCATATGTGAAGCTGTCGCCAATTTTAGGGTCGAGTCCGAGCTCCGCCGTGCACCAGCCGCCGAGGACCGTGTACTCGTCCGCGATCTCGTCGCATTCATGATCGAGATCAAGCTCCGAGAAGAGCTCCTTCAACCGCAGCTGCGCACCGAGATCGTACGTGCCGTCGCCGGTTTTGACAATATCGGGCTCGACCTCGTCCGACTCGTCCCATATGTCTCCGACGATCACTTCGAGCGCATCTTCCATAGTCATTATGCCCATGACGCCGCCGTAAGAATCGACGACGAACAAAAGCTGCTGCTGACGCTCGCGCATCAGCTCGACCGCCGCGTGGAGCGGCGTCGTGCGCGGCACGAACAGCGGCGGCAGACACAGCGACCGTATGCACCCCGCCACGTCCGAGTCCTTAGTTATCTCACCCGATTCGAGCCTAAACAAGAGTCTGTTCAAATGAAGCACGCCGATTATATTGTCGGCGTCACCGTCGCACACCGGCAGACGCGAATGATCCGACGAGAGCGCCTTTTCGATTATGTCGGCGCCGTCGTCGTTTATGTCGATATATTCGATGTCGACGCGCGGCGTGATTATCTCGTATGCCTTGATATCCTTATAGTCGATAGCGCGCTTAACAAGCGCCGTATGCGTTTCTTCTATAACGCCCTCGCTCTCGACTATATCCATAACGCTCGACAGCTCGCCCTCCGATATAGTGTCGTCCTCGACGACGAGCCGTTTCCATATCCTCGATATCTTGTCAACGAGCATGTTCACCCCGACTACAGCCGGATGAAGCACGACGGACAGACCGCGCAGCGGCACCGACGTTAGCACGCATACCGTCTCGGAGCACGATTTGCCAATCGATTTCGGCAGTATCTCGCCGAAAATAAGTATTATAAGCGTCATCACCGCCGTCGCGACCCATGAATAACCGTCTCCCAAAAGCTCGACGACGACGACCGTCGCGATCGACGACGCGACGATGTTCGCGACGTTATTACCTATAAGAATGGTCCCGAGCATATCGTCGTAGTGCGACAGGAAATAGACCGCGAATCGGAGCGGCGCCGTCTTTTTCTTTTCGTATTTTTCGCGTATACGCTCCGCGCGCACAGACGTGTATGCTATCTCGGTACCGGAGAAATACGACGACATCACAACGAGTATCGCGATGATGATGAGTTCGACCGCGATGCTCATATGTTATCCTCCGCGTCCGTCTCATCGTCCATATCGCCGACAAGATATTCGAGTATGTCCTCGACCGTCACGATGCCGGACACTTCCCCGCTCTTTTTTTTCACTATCGCGATGCTCGTGCGCGCCTTGCTCATTTCCGACAAAGCGTCGTCGGCGGGCGTATCGGCGTCGACAAAATACGGCTGCCACATAACGTCGCGTATGTCCGACGTCTCGCCGCCGATGCACGATCTTAAATAGCTTCTAATGTGAAGAACGCCGACAGGCGCTCCGTTTTCATCGACTACGGGGAATCTCGAATGCTGTACCGACCTCGCGATAGATACGACGGCGTCGCGCGACGCGTCGACGGGCAGCTTCGACACGTTTTTCCAGCTCGTCTCTATGTCGGACACCGAAGTCGCCGTTATGCCGTATGCGGAGCGTATGAGACTGCCGTGCTCCGGCGAAAGCTCCGTATCTGCGGCGACTGTTTCGACGAGCTTGCCGACCTCATGCTCAGTATACGTCACGGGTGCACCCGATTTGCCGAACAAAATACGGTTCACCGCGTGCGTCAGCGCCGTGAACATCGCAACGAACGGACGCAAAATCCGCATCGCGAATATCATTATCGGCGCAGCCGCCGTCGCAACAGCTTCGGGGCAATCCTTAGCGAAACGCTTCGGCAGAATTTCCGCCGAAAAGAACACTATAACCGTCGTCAGCGCCGTCGCAACAGCTACTGCGCCTCCGCCTCCCACGCTCAACGCGATCATAGTCGACGCGCTCGCGCAGCCTATGTTGAATACATTGTTGCAAATAAGATTCGCCGACAGCGCGGCGTCAAATCTGTCGAGCACATACAAAACGCGCTCTGCGCGCTTTGATCTTCTTTTGTCGTCGCTGTCGGCAACGCTCATCATTCTCGCTCTGCCGACAGAGGCGAATGCAGTTTCGAAGGCGGAGCACGCCATCGAACCGATCAGACATATAATAAAAATTATTATGCCCGGTAGAGGACTACCGTCCAAAAAATAACCACCTCTTTAGATGCTTCGGATAAATTTCGTGAAAAACGCCGAACGGAGCATGTCAGTTCGGCGTTTGATTGTCACGTTACCGTACGCGGACAGTGCCGCGCAATTATGCTTTGATGCTTATGCCGTTCACTCAACCGTATATACGCTCTGTTCGGGAGCGTCCGTCGAATACACAACGCCGTCGGAATCATCTTCCTTCTCGACCTTCTCCTCGGGAGCCGACTCGAACGAGCCGAGCGCCTTTATAGAAAGGCTGACCTTGTGCTTTTCTTCGTCGACTGCGATGATCTTAACGTCGACCTCGCTGCCGAGCGTCAAAACGTCGGACGGCTTCGCGATCCTCTCACGGCTGATCTCGGAGATGTGGATAAGTCCGTCCTGACCGGGAACGATCTCGGCAAATGCGCCAAAAGGCGTGAAAGAAACGATCTTCACCTTCGCGACGTCGCCGACCGAATACTTCTCGGTGAACAGTCTCCACGGGTTCGTCTCCTCGGTCTTGCAGCCGAGGGAGATGCGATGCTCGGAACGGTTCATATCAATGATATATGTATCTATCGTATCGCCGACTGCCACGACCTCGGAGGGGTGTCTGATGTGCTTCCACGTCAGCTCGGAGATGTGTATCATACCTTCGATGCCGGGAGCGATCTCGACGAACACGCCGTAAACAGTAATGTTCTTGACTGTGCCCGTGTACCACTTGCCGATCTCGGCAGTGCTCCAGAACGCTTCCTCGCGCGCCTTGCGCTCTGCTCTTGCGGCGTCGCGGATAGAACCGTAAGCGCGCTTCTTCTGTACGTCGACTTCCTTGATCTTTACCTTCTGCGTCGTACCGACGAGCGCCGTAAGGTCGCCGTTTCTCGGTACGCCGGACAGAGATGCGGGAATAAACACGCGAACGCCGTTTACCATCATAACGAGCCCGGACTTTACAGCCTCCGAGATCTTGCCCTCGATGATAGCGCCGTTTTTAGCGTTTTCTTCCATTGCGAACCAGCATGCATCGGAGTCTACGCGGCGCTTTGAAAGCATCGCTATGCCGTCGATGTCGCTGTTTTTGATAACGAACGCTTTGACCTCGTCGCCGACCTTTACAAGATCGGAGAGTTTGGCCGACGGATCGTCGGAAAACTGATCTGCGGTGATGATACCGGTCGTCTTGCCGCCGATATCAAGATGCACTTCGGTGCCCGAAACTGACGTTACGGTACCGGTGACGATATCTCCCGAATTTATAGTTTTCAATGACTCGTCGATCAGCTCCTCAAAGGATTTGTTCGTTTCGATGTCTGCCATTTTGGTTTTAACCTCCTCAATTATCCCGTCGGGCGTAGACGCGCCGGCGGTTATTCCGATTTTATATAAAGTCCCGATTATCTCGGTCGGAATATCATCCGCGGTCTCTATCCTGTATGTGCGGGGACACGCCTCGCGGCATACGTCGCAGAGCTTATTTGTGTTGGAGGAATCCGCGCCGCCGATAACGAGCATCGCGTCGACCGTCGGCGCGAGGGACGCGGCTTCGCGCTGTCTGTCCTCCGTAACACTGCATATTGTATCAAAAATCTTTCGATTTGTATAGTGGGTTTGAACAATTTTCTGACATTTTTTCCATTCCGACAATTTTTGAGTCGTTTGCGCGGCTAAAACTACGCATTTGGCAGACAGTTTCTCGTCATTTTGACTAATTATAAAAGATTCGAGACTGTCCGCGTTCAGAAAAACATGCTTTTCTCCGACAGCCCAGCTCATTATTCCCTTCACTTCGGGGTGAGACGCCGAGCCTATGAGAAAGAAAACAGTGTCCTCTCCCGTTTCCTTTTCCGCTATTCTGTGTACCTTCGACACGAACGGACACGTGCAGTCGAGCACATGAAAGTACGGATTTGACGCTTCGATCCCGTGAAGCTTCATTTCCTCGTCCCGCTCGATCCCGTGCGCCCGTATGACTACCGTCGACGGTGACGACGCCGTCGAATCCGCCGCTATCGCGTCGATTTCGGCACCACTTATTGATTTTACACCAAGAGAGGCCAGTTTGTCAAGATATTGTCTGTTATGAATTACGTCTCCGTACGTATAAATTTTGCCGACGCCCTCGGATATCGCGCGTTCGAGCGTCTCGGTCGCACGTCTGACGCCGAAACAGAAACCCGCATTTTTAGCGACTACGACATTCATGACGCCTCCAACTCGCATATGCGGTCAAATATCAGCTTTGACGTATCCTTATACTTGTTCCTGCCTTCAAAGCTCATAAATTCATCGGGCTTTATAACGGCGCCGAATATGACATCCGTGCGGCGGAACATATGCAGCTTGTTCGCCTTAGTTTTTATCAATACAGGCACTACCGGAGACTCGGCGCGCATAGCGATGAGTCCAATTCCGGATTTCAGCTTATCGGCTGTCTCGCGCACAGGCACGCCGCCGCAACGCGTCCCCTGCGGGAATATGCACAGGAGCTTTCCCTCGGAAATCGTCTCGATAGTGTGCTTTATCGCGGTCACATCGCCCTCCGCTCTATGTACGGGAAACGCGCCGAGCGCGCGTATCACACCGTTCAACAGCGGTATTTTGAAAAGCTCCGCCTTCGCCATAAAATGTATCTGACGCTTTTCTACGACGCCGAGTATGACCGGGTCCATAAGCGAGGTGTGATTCGACGCGATAATGCATCCCCCGCTCCCGGGTATATTCTCTATGCCGGCGATATGTACGCGGTAGAGCAGCCTGAGCAGCCAGCCGACGAGAAATCTTACGAATCTATAAAACATCGCTGTATGAACCGTTCGTCTTTTCGTTGATTATATGTATCGCCGCGGCGAACGTGTCGGCAGGCTCAAACCCCGAATTGTCGAGCATCACGGCATCGTCAGCCGGTATCGCCGGCGCCGTGTCGCGCTCTCTGTCGGCGCGGTCGCGCTCGACTATATCGGCGAGCACAGACTCATAGTCGACGTTCTGTCCTTTTGATAAAAGCTCCTCGTATCTGCGGCGCGCTCTGTGTTCGGGAGAGGCAAACAGGAATATCTTCACATCCGCGTCCGGCATTATTACGGTGCCGATGTCGCGACCGTCCATCACGACGCCGCCTCGCGCCACCATATCGCGCTGTATTTTGTCGAGGAACGCGCGCACCTCGGGCAGCGCCGACACCGCCGACGCGTACATGGACGCGTCAGGAGTCCGAATCCTATCGCCTACGTCGACGCCGCACAAATAAACGTGCTGCTCTCCGTTTTCGTAACGCAGCTCGACCGTTATATCGTCGAGCGTCTTTATTATTGCCTCGCGATCGGTACGGGCGATGCCGTGTTCGAGCGAATAAAGCCCGACCGAGCGATAAAGCGCGCCTGTGTCGACATAAACAAGACCGAGCTTTTTCGCTATATTCTTCGCAAGTACGCTTTTGCCCGAACCGCCGGGACCGTCTATCGCTATATTCATACAGTTTCGCGGATAAAGGAATATCCGCCGCCTTTCGTTTATTTACGGATTTGCCGCCGCGATACCGGCGGCGCGTCCAGTCGAAAACGCTATTTGCAGATTGTAGCCGCCCGTATAAGCGTCTACGTCTATTACCTCGCCGCAGAAATATAGTCCGCGCACCTTTTTCGCTTCCATCGTCTTCGGCGACAGTTCGCGCACGTCGACTCCTCCCGACGTTATGACCGCTTCCGCTATCGGACGCTTCCCTTTTATCGGTATCGCGAAATCCTTGAGCGACGCAGCAATTGCGCGGCGCGACGATTTTGTGAGGTCGCAGCACTTGATACGCGCGTCGACTCCCGCGTATTCGAGAAGCTGCTCTATCATCGCGTGCGGCATAAGGTCGCGGCACGCGTTTATCATATCGCGGTTATTATATTTGCCGAAGTCCGACAAAAGACGCGCGTCGAGCGTTTTTTCGTCGAGCGCGGGCTTGAGGTCTATGTGCGCCGTGTATTTTTCATTTTTCTCCATATGCGCCGACGCGGACAGCACGAGCGGACCGCTCAGACCGAAATGTGTGAACAGAAGCTCGCCGCGCTCGTAAAATACGCGCTTGCCGGACGCGTCCGTCAGTGACAGATCGACGTTTTTCAGCGTCAGTCCCTGCAGACGAGCACACGGCTCGCCCGCCTCGAGCGGCACGAGCGACGGCGACGTCTCGGTTACATTTATGCCGAGCGAACGCGCAAACTCATATCCGTCCCCGTCCGAACCTGTCGCGGGATACGACACCCCGCCGCACGCGACGATTACGCGGTCGAATGTGCGCGCACTCACGTCCGTCACAACGCCGCACACAGCCCCGTCAGAGGCTTCTACGCGTCTTACGCGCTCATGTACGATACGCACGCTGAATCTTTTGCAAAAGCCGTACAGCGCGTCTACAATGTCGTACGCTCTGTCGGAGACGGGAAACACACGTCTGCCGCGTTCCGTTTTGAGCGGCACGCCGAGCGACTCGAAGAACTCCATCGTATCGGACGGAGAAAACGACGACAGCGCCGCATATAAAAAGCGCGGATTGCGCGGCACGTGGCGCAAAAACTCCCCGACGTCGCAGTTGTTTGTAAGATTGCACCGACCCTTGCCGGTGATCGCGAGCTTTCTGCCGACCTTTTCGTTGCGCTCGAACAGCGTCACGTCGGTGCCCGCCTCGGCGGCAGTTCCAGCCGCCATAAGTCCCGACGCGCCGCCGCCTATGACGGCGACGGTGACACGGTCAGGCATTGTCAGTTCCCTTTTCGTAGACTTCCGATTCCGCCCATACGGATTCGAGCTTGTCGAACGTCGCGGCGAGCTCGTCCTTGTTCCTGCGGCTTATCGCGACTATTATCGCGTTGACGAGTGAAAGCGGGGCGACGAGCGAATCGACGAACGACGCCATGTCGCTTTTTGCGAACAGAAGATAGTCCGACACCGCCGCTATCGGCGAATTCATGCTGTCGGTGATACCGAGTATGCGCGCGCCGCGATTCTTTGCAAACGTCACAGCTTTAATTATACGCTTCGAATAGCGCGGAAATGTTATCGCAATAAGAAGGTCGCCCTCGCCTATGCGGATAAGATTCTCGAGCACCGAGCTCTCCGACGAGGAGTCGACGTGATGTATATTTGCGTATATCAGATTGAGATTGCTTGCGAGCATATCGGACAGCATCGAGGACGCGCGTGCACCCGCGACGTATATGTTTTTCGCGCCGGAGATGCACTCGATCGCCGCCTCGAACGATTCGGGGCTGTTCGATTCGATTGTCATTTTTATACGCGCCATATCGGCGGAAAGCGTGCGCTCGAGCACGTCGCCGTCACCTATCATCTCGTCGGTCATTTCAATGCGCTGCACCGACGTCAGCATGGAACGAACAGACTCGCGCAGCGACGCCTGAAACTCGGGATAACCCTCAAATCCGAGCTCGCCCGCGAAACGCACTACAGTCGATTCAGAAACACCCGCCGCCTCGCCGAGCTTGGACGCGGTAATATATGCCGCTTTCTCATAGTGAGTGAGTATGTACTCCGATATCCGGCGCTGTCCCTTTGACATCGCGCCCATCGACGACCGGATAAGAGAAAGTGTGTTGCTTTTCATTAAAATGCCCCCTGCGGTACGACCGCAAATTTCTCTCATTTTATCCTTTTCAATCGCTTCCAAAGTAGAATTATAATTTATCCGACAACAAAAGTCAAGAGAATTTGCAGTAAATTCTAATAAAATATTTATTTTTTCATATTCTCAATGCATTTTACATCACTAAAACAGTGAAAAATGACCGCGTTCGGGTATTGATTTTTCATCAGCTTTGTGTTATACTATTCTCTACTGAATAGAGGCGGTTCTGTAAGACCATACGAGCCGGGGAGTTAGCGGTGCCTTGTACCTGAGATCCGCTGTATGCAGGGGCAGATCCCCGTTTTGAGGGGCGTTTTTGTGCGGCTTGCGCTGCTGCGGCAGTGTTGAAGGATGGGTCCTGCGCAATCGGACGCTGTGAACCATGTCAGGTGGGGAACCAAGCAGCATTAAGCAGTTTTTCCGATGTGCCGCGGGGAAGCCTTTTCGGAGCTATCGCAGCTTTTAACACGCATGAAGGCGTTTCGATCTGCGGGTGTATGGTCTTACAGAGCCGCTTCTCTTTTTATGACGAAAGGAATGATCCCCGATGCATCTCGCGCTTTACCGCAAATGGCGTTCGCGCGATTTTGACGACGTATGCGGACAGGAGCACGTCACCTCGACGCTCAAATACGAGGTCGCGAACAATCTCGTCAGCCATGCGTATCTGTTTTCGGGTCCGCGCGGCACGGGCAAGACGTCTTGCGCGAAAATACTCTCACGCGCCGTCAACTGCGAGCATCCGATAAACGGCAATCCGTGCAACGAGTGCCACTCTTGCCGCTCGATACTGTCAGGTTCTGCCGTCGACGTAGTCGAAATGGACGCCGCGAGCAACAACGGAGTCGACAACATACGCGACATACGCGACGAGGTCATATTCACGCCTGCGGAGCTGCGTTACCGCGTCTATATCGTAGACGAGGTGCATATGCTGTCGCCGTCGGCATTCAACGCGCTGCTCAAAACACTCGAGGAGCCGCCGCAGCACGTCATATTCATACTTGCGACGACCGAACCCCATAAGCTGCCCGAGACCGTCATCTCGCGCTGCCAGCGCTTCGAATTCCACAGACTGACAGTCCCCGTCATATCAGACAGGCTCGAGCATATCGTCAAAGCCGAGGGACTCACGGCAACGAAGGGCGCGCTCGACGAGCTCGCACGCATCGCGTCCGGCGGCATGCGCGACGCGATATCGCATCTTGAGCTTTGCGCAGGACGCCATACAGAAATAAACGAGTCGCTCGTCGCGGACGTCTTCGGCAAGCTCGGCTATGAGCGCGTTGCTGATACGGCAAGAGCCGTCGCGGAGCGCGACTATGACGCTATATTCTCGACAATATCGGAGCTGACCGCCGCGGGACGCGATATATCCGTATTCTGGGATGAGCTGTCGTCGTTTTACCGCGACATGCTCATAATAAAATCGACGCGCACGCCCGAACGCTTCCTCGATATATCGGAGTCGTCGATGGCATCGCTGCGAAAAACGGCGGAGCTCTTCAACATGCAGGACATACTCTATCAGTGCAGACTGCTCGACGGCGCAGCCGCCGATATGGCGCGCAAGTCAAAGAGCAAGCGTCTGTGCGCGGAGCTGACGCTCATACGTATGTGCGACCCTGCGATGTCGGCGGAGCCGGACGCAATGTCGGCACGGATAGCGGCGCTCGAGGATAAGCTCGCATTGATCGAGGCGGGCGGCGTCACGGTGAAGCCGGCACAGTCTAAGACCGCAAAGCGCAAATCCGACGCGCCGAAGAACCCGTTCATCGAG
>CANQMJ010000060.1 GCA_947624945.1 uncultured Clostridia bacterium
TCGAATAGGTTTTTGACAAGGGGGACTTTCTCGCAAGAAAGTCCCCCTTGTCGAACCCGAAAGAGGCTCCCGTGTTCCGTCGATGTGATTGAATCCGCGGCAAAACTCGTTTAGGGCGTAGACCGCGTTATTACTTCCTGCAAACAGCTCCCTCGCGGCATGTCGACTGCGCCGTCCAAGCGTCGTGTCTGCGTCGGACGATGGGTGCGCCGAACAGCGCACGAGTGTGTTGCGCGTAGGTGAAACTGCGAAGCCTTACGGCGGCAGTTCGTCGCTGACGCGCCGACCTGCGACACGTTTTCGCTTCGCGAAAAGTGTGGCGTTGCCTTTATTTGGACGAAGAAAAATAAAAACTGTAATAAAAGTTCTTGAAAAGATGGGGTGTGGGGAAAGGAAAACTTCTTCCAAGAAGTTTTCCTTCCCCCACAAAAATCCAAATAATTCAATTCATCACGGCTTCGATATCCTCGATGGTGCGCGGAGTCGAGATCGAGAGGCATTCGCAGCCCGTTTCGGTGATGTGGCAGTTGTCCTCGAGGCGGAAGCCGATGCCCCATTCCTCGACGTAGATGCCGACGTCGACGCAGAACACCCAGCCCGGCTTGATGTCGCCCGTCGCGTCGACCATATCGTGCGTATCAAAGCCGACGTGGTGAGCGCCGCCGTGCCACATGTACTTCTTCTCGTTCTCGGGCTTGTCGAGCAGTCCGATGTCGCAGAGAAGCTGTCCGCAGTAGCGGTGCACCTCGGCGTCGACGAACTTCATCGGAAGTCCCGGCTTCAGTATCTCGAACATGTGATCCGACGTCGCGAGCGCGCACTCGTAAAGCGCGCGCTGACGGTCGCTGTACTTTCCGTTGCACGGCCAGCCGCGCGACACGTCGGTGTGCATGTGGTCGTACTTCGCGCCGACGTCGTTGAGTATCATGTCGCCGTCCTGCGCCTGTCCGTTATAGCCGTAGTAGTGGATGCAGAAGTTGTTCTCGCCTGCGGAGATTATCGACGGGAACGCGGACTCCTTGCAGCCGCGCCACAGAAGCGCATGATCCCATTCAGCCTTGTACTGGTACTCGTACATGCCCGGCTTCGACGCGCGCATCATCGCAAGTATGCCTTCGGTTGTGAGCAGTTCCGCCTTTTTCATAGCTTCGATCTCGCACGGCGCCTTGACGGTGCGCTGACGGCGAAGCTGCGGACGTATATCGTATTTTTCGAGTCTCGGTGCGAGCACCGTCATGCGCACTCCGAATGCGACTCTCGTCATGTTGTTGTTTTTCATGTCGTCTTCGTCGAGCGCGATATAACGGCAGCGCTGTGCGGCTGCCTTTACGGCGTCGTCGAGGTCGTCGAGCGAGCGGATATCCGCGATGCCCGATATAGCCGTCGCCGCGTCCGGCTTGATGCGTTTGCCCGTCCAGCGCTCCTTCATCATATCGGGCGGCAGCGTGAACAGCGATTCCTCAGTCTCGCCGTTCTCCTTAACCGCGAAAAGAACGCTCTCCGCCTGCTCGATGCCGGTCAGGTAAAGAAAATTCGTGTCCGTATAGACGGCGTAATCCTCGTCAGCCGTTTTGCGGAGCGCGCCGCCCGCGTAGACGCAGAGCAGCGTCTCGTCCGGCAGCGTCTCATAAAGAGTTTTTCTGTTTTGCGTGTAGAAAAGTGAGTCCATAATAAACTCCTCCTTGTATGTAAAAAGATTTGGATTTATATTGACATTTTAAGCGGTCCCGTCGGCTGTAAAGTATATCACAAACGCGTGAAATTGTCCATATCCCGAGTCAAAATAAACGAGCAGCGATTTTTCATATTCCCGCGCGTTTTATCTCGTCCATGACCTCGCCCATCACGTCTCCGACGCGCGAATGGAGTGCGAGCGTGGCGAGCGAGTCGGCGGGCGTCGGCGTCAGATTGATTACGACAAGCGCGCTTCCGCTGAAATAATGCAGGAGCGACGCCGCCGGATAAACGGCGAGCGACGTGCCCGCGACGATAAGGACGTCGGCGCGCGCGACGTGCAGCGCCGCAGCCTCGAATACGCCCTCGGGCAGCATTTCGTCATAGAGCGTCACGTCGGGGCGGACGATGCCGCCGCAGTCGCCGCAGTGCGGTATTCCGTCGGACGCGAGCACGTATTCGAGCGGGTACGGCTTGCCGCAGTCGCAGCAGTAGTTGCGGTGGACGGTGCCGTGCAGTTCAAAGACGTTTTTGCTCCCCGCAGCCTGATGAAGTCCGTCTATGTTCTGCGTTATGACGCAGTCGACGATGCCGCGACGTTCGAACTCCGCGAGCGAGGTGTGCGCGCGGTTCGGCTTCGCGTCGGGAAAAACGAGATGTTCACGGTAAAATTTGAAAAACGTCTCCGGCTCGCGGGCGAAAAAGCGGCCGCTTATTATCGTTTCGGGCGAGAGAGTCCCGTACTTTTCCGTATAAAGTCCATCGGCGCCGCGAAAGTCGGGGATGCCGCTCTCCGTCGACACTCCCGCGCCGCCGAAAAATACGACGGACGGCGCGTTTTTGTGCGATGCGTGCGATTTGATGATTATATCTGCAAGCTGCGACATGCGGTCACCTCATTTCGATTTGTTTATAACGTTTACCGTCAGCGCGACGGATAAGTCCCCTGCCCTGCCCGCGTCGGCGAGTGTCACGCTCTCGGTGCGCGGTTTTTTCGCCTCGTCCGACCATTCGATTTTATGCGTTGTGTTGTCGGCGGCGCCGTTATTGTAGTGTACGGTCGCGAACTCGGGCAGAGACGGCGATTTGCCTGCGCGGACGTTGACGGTCACGTTGTCTGCGGACGTTATGACGGCGCTGTCCATGTCGCCGCGCGCGTATACTGTCGCTGTTATGGAGAACGGTATCGGCGACGATATGCCGTGTACCGTGTATACGCCGTCGGAGGACGTGTCGACGGATGACATCAGCCAGTCGGCGTGGAGCGAGACTGCGTCACCGTCGTCGGTATATGCAGTCACGGTGGCGGGAAGTGTTGAAATATTTCCCGTTTTCACCGCGACGGTGGTGTCGGAGATGCTTGCTATGTGCGGCGCGTACGCTTTGAGCCTGTATATGCCGACGGCACCCTGCCCGCATTCGACGTTGACGCGAAGTTTTTGTGCGAGGACTGTTTCAAACGATGCGCGGTTGTATGCGTCCGCTTCGATCGTGCCAGATTTGTACGCGAGCGGGACAAAGCCGTCGCCGCCGTCGTATTCGAGCGAGTACGAGCGCGGCAGTCGTATGCCGCCCTCGTCCGCGTACCAGTAAACGTCGACCGCAGACAGCGGGACTTTTTCGTCCCATTCGAGCGTGAGCGAGTGCGATTTTTCGCGCGAGCCCCATGTGCCCCAGCCGAGTCCCGTGCCCATGTTCGACGACGTCGGCTCGAACGAGGCGTTGTTCACGCCGTCCTTGTTTTCCCAGTCGGTGCAGAAGTCGACGTTGACCTTCGCCGACGGCGCGTAGTCGAACGCGCCCTCGCCGGGCTCGGCGATGTCGACAAAGTGGCTGATGTGGCGGCGTATCTCGCCGTCGGTCGCGTGCAGCGTCACATAGTAGCGGCCGGGCGTCGAGACCGTCATGACAGTTTCGGGATTTCCCGCGTCCTCTATTTCGGCGACGGCGCCGTCCGGCTTGCCGTCCACGCTCCAGCGGCACGACGGCGACTTGTCGAACGGCATGCCGTCGTCCACGATCTCGACCGACAGCGCGGCGCGCAACCCTCCGATGTCGTGGGAGTGTGCGAACAGAAGCGGCGAATGGTTGATAACTGCGCGTCTTGGCGTGCCTTCGTAGAAAAGCTGTATCTCCGTCACCGCGACGCTGTGACCCGCGCGGTCCTCGAACGTGACGCGCACCGCGTCGGTCGTGACCGCGTCGAAGCGGCTCTCGTTGCGGTTCGCGGTCATATAGCGCGGCGTCTGCGAGCGTGTCGTGACGAGGCGCCACTCTCCGCCGTCGCGGTACTCGATACCGTAACGGCGCGGGTACGAGACGCCGCCGTCCTGTCTGTCGTCGTAGAAGTGTATCGCGAGCGTGTCTATTGTGACGGGCGTCGCGAACGTGAGCGTCAGCGAGTCGTTTTCGTTCGGCGAGCCGATGTCGGACCAGAACGGCATCGCGGACGAGACACCGTCAACGACGGCGTTCGGCGACGGCACGCACTCATTCGTCGCGAGCGAGGTCGGATCGCTGCCGTCGGCGCGGTGCTTTTCCGCCCACAACGCCGCGCGCGCCTTTTCGGGCGTGTACGTCGCCGTCACCGTCGCCGAAAGCGCGAGATTTTCGCCCGTGAGTCCCGACAGGCGCAGAAGCTCCGTTGTCGGTGTGTCGAGCGACGCGTCGAGCGCGCACGGCAGTGCGCCGACAGCGCGTGCAAATACGACGTTTGCGTCGGTGTCGATCTTTCCCGTTTCGGGGTCGTAGACGACGTGCGCGAGCTTGTCCGTGCATACGGCGAGCTCACCGTCTATATAGAGCGAATAGCCGCGCTTTATGTCGTGGACGTCATAGGCGCCGTCGGAGTTGTATATTACCGTCACGTCGCGGCCGTGATAGCGCATGTTGTCGGCGGTGAAGTGACCGTAGCCGAAATCTATCGGATCGAGCTCTATTTTGCCGTCGGCGCGCGGACGGAGACCCGCCATGTCCTCGATGAAAACGTAGATATAGTTGCCGAGGATGTTGTGGTATATCCACGAGCGGTAGTAGTCGCCCTTGCCGCACGGGTCGGAGGCGCGGTCGGCGTTGAAGAATTCGCTGTTGTTCGGATAGCGAACGTCGCCGCCGTCCGGGTACATGTTCCACGCGCACCACTCCGTCATGGTGGACAGCATCTCGGGCGTCACGTATTCATGGTCACGGTCGTATGTGCGGAGCGCAGCCTCATACGCGTGCGCCTGCACCGTGTAGTTGATGTTTGAAAAATTATTGCTGCCGGGCGCGATCTTGTTGTCGCGCTGACTTGCCGTATAATAGGGGAATATGGGAAATTCCTCGGGGTCGGCGAGGTGGCGCAGCGCGGGACGGTACTTTTTGAGAGATTTTTCGTCCGTCGGCGGCACTCTCATTGCGAAATAGTTGTAGTTGTTGCACTCCTTGAGCGGGACGAGGTTCGGCATGTCGGGGTTGTGGACGACGAAGCCTTCGCCGGGCTCGACGGCGAGCGTTTCGAACGCGCGGCACTTGTCGCACCAGAGATAGTGAAGTATGTCGGCGCGTATCGCCTCGGCGAGCTCTTTCATCTCGCGCGACTTTTCGCCCTCGCCCGCAAGCGCGTACATCTCGGACGAAGCCGATGCCGCGCCGTAGACGTAGGCGTTTTCGGCATGAATTTTATATTTGCCGACGCCGCGGTAATGCATCGACACCGTGTCGGCGTCGTTGCCCGTCATGTAGTTGCTGCGGTACGCGATGAGGTGCGACTTCGGCATCGACTTGCTTTCGTGGTTGCCGTAGTGTTCGAACTGCCCTTTTGCGTCACATTCGAAGAAATGCGCGAGCGCGAGCGCGAGCTTTTTGTCGCCGCCGTGGACGTAGAACGCGTCGCGTCCCGCCGCGGCGATATATTGACCGTAGTGATTGTTCCAGCAGCGGCGATTTCCGGGATTGTCGAGGAACGCGCTGCCGCCCGAGCATGCGCCGACGGACAGAAGCTGTCCGTAAGGCAGCCTCGGTGAGCGCAGCCACTTCGTGTCCTCGAGGTGCATGCACTGCGTGAGCACTATCGCGTTGTTGTAGCCGAGCACACCCTCCATCGTTACCGGATACTGATAGTCGTAGCCGGGGATATTCGCGTCGAGGACGTTGTAGCGTTCGAGCCAGTGGCGGTAGTCGACGGCCTTGTTGACCGACGGCGACGGCGTGTCGATGTAGGGCACGTTTTTGTGCCAGTATTCGTTGTATATGCGCGTCTGTTCCGCAAGCGCGGACTTTATGTCGTGACACTCGGCGGCAAAGCGCAGGTAGTCGGACTCGCTTTTCGGGTTCTCGACCGTCGTGAACGATATTATCGCGTATCCCGTCGCTGTCTCGCCGTTTGCGAGCGTGACGCGCGAGGTGAGCGCGTCCTCGTCATGATGCGGGCGCGGCGCGCACGAGAGCGTCATTCTCGCCGTTATCGTCGTCAGCGCGTCTCTCGACGGGAAGCGCGAACGAAGCTCGCCCTGCTCGACGTTGTCGGGATATATCGCCCAGCGCTCTGAGGCGAACGGCGACTTTGCCGTGACCGTCACCTCCGCCGTTTCTTTGCGGTTCTCGATTTTGTAGAGCGCGACGGCGCAGTTTTCCTCCGATATGTACTTGTCGAGCGTCAGCGTCAGCGCGTCGCACTCGTATACCGAGTGCCAGTGCGACGGCGCGTTGACGCGCTCGTCCTTGTTTTCCGTGAGATCAACGGTCTCGCCGTTTATGCTTAATGTCAGCGCCATCAGGTATTCGCGTTCGAGCGGCTGACAGTATGAGGGCGAGCCGCCGAAGCCTATGACTGCGGGGTCGTGCGTGAACATATAGAGAGCGCGTCCGCGCGTCATGAGCGCGTCGCCGTCGTCGTTGCCGCCGTGATTCGGGTCGCCGTGAAGCTCGCCGCGCCGCGACAGTATGCGGTCAAATCTGTACTCCCCCGACTCGGAGTCGCGGTCGAAAGCGGTCTCGAGACGCTTTATCGGCGACAGCGACGCGTATTCGCCGTATATTTTTTCGTTTTCCTCCGTGTGATGGAACACGGGATGTTTTATTTCCATAATTGCGCACCTCGCGGTATGTTTGTCTGCGAATACATATTACCACAAACGCGACGATGTTACAAGCACGTTACTACACAAAGACGCAAAAAATTTATAAATTCACACGTGCGCATGTCCTTTACACGGTACAAAAAATATTTAACAAATCGCCCTTGCCAAACGCGCGCATGTGTGATACAATATATACAAATAGAGTTGTGATGTGACGGGAGGCGATCGGATGAACATACAGGAATCGGGCGAAATGTATCTTGAAACGATATATATACTCTCGCAGAAGAAGAAGGCTGTGCGCGCCGTCGACATCTGCGAGGAGATGGGATATTCGAAGCCGAGCGTCAGCCGTGCCGTCGGTATACTGAAAAACGGCGGCTACATCGAGGTCGACGGCGGCGGTCACATCACGCTGACCGAGCTCGGTAGTGAGCGCGCAGAAAAGACATACGAGCGCCACCGCGTTTTGTCGGAGGTGTTCATGCGTCTCGGCGTCGACGAAAAGACGGCGACCGAGGACGCGTGCAAGATAGAGCACGTCATAAGCGACGAGACGTTCGAGGCGATAAAAAAGTGCCGGAGCTGTCCGAGAGAGACGGGGGCGGCAGACTGATTTTCGATATATCCGCGCAAAAGACCGCGCGGCGATATACACTATCCTATAAAATAAAGGAGACAAAACATCATGCAGAACATTCCGAAGGTAAAAATCGGCATCGTGGCCGTCAGCCGCGACTGCTTCCCCGAAAGTCTGTCCGTAAACAGACGCAAGGCCCTTGTCGCCGCTTACACCGAGAAGTACGGTGAGGGCGATATATACGAGTGCCCCATATGCATAGTCGAAAGCGAGATACACATGAAGCAGGCGCTCGCCGACATCGAGGCGGCGGGTTGCAACGCGCTCTGCGTATACCTCGGCAACTTCGGCCCCGAAATTTCCGAGACGATGCTCGCACAGCAGTTCACGGGTCCTAAGATGTTCGTGGCGGCTGCCGAGGAGAACATCGGCGTTCTCTCCGACGACAGAGGCGACGCATACTGCGGTATGCTCAACGCAAGCTACAATCTCAAGCTGCGCGGCGTGCGCGCGTACATTCCCGAGTACCCGGTCGGCGACGCCGGCGAGTGCGCGGACATGATTCACGGTTTTCTGCCGATAGCAAGAGCTATAATCGGTCTTTCCGACCTCAAGCTCATCTCGTTCGGTCCGCGTCCGCTCAACTTCCTCGCGTGCAACGCGCCCATCTATCAGCTCTACCGTCTCGGCGTCGAGATCGAGGAGAACTCCGAGCTCGATCTGTTCGAGTCGTTCAACGCTCATGCGGGCGACAGCCGTATTCCCGAGGTCGCCGCAGATATGGCGAAGGAACTCGGCGACGGCAACAAGAAGCCCGAGATACTCGACAAGCTCGCGCAGTATGAGCTGACGCTGCTCGACTGGATCGAGGCGCACCGCGGCTCGAAGAAGTATGTCGCTATCGCAGGCAAGTGCTGGCCCGCGTTCCAGACGCAGTTCGGCTTCGTGCCCTGCTACGTCAACAGCCGTCTGACGGGTCGCGGCATTCCCGTGTCATGCGAGGTCGACATCTACGGCGCGCTGTCCGAGTACATAGGAACGTGCGTGTCCGAGGATGCGGTGACGCTGCTCGACATCAACAACACGGTCCCGAAGGAACTCTTCAACTCCGACATCGCGGGCAAGTATCCGTACACGCTCAAGGACACGTTCATGGGCTTCCACTGCGGCAACACATGCTCGTCCAAGCTGTCGGCATGCTCGATGAAGTATCAGAAGATCATGGCGCGCAGCCTGCCCGTCGAGGTCACGAACGGAACGCTCGAGGGCGATATCGCTCCCGGCGACATCACGTTCTTCCGCATCCAGTCGACGGCTGACGCACAGCTCCGCGCCTACATCGCAAACGGCGAGGTACTGCCCGTCGCTACGCGTTCGTTCGGCGGCATCGGCATATTCGCGATACCCGAGATGGGACGCTTCTACCGTCACGTTCTGATCGAGAAGAACTTCCCGCATCACGGCGCGGTCGCGTTCGGTCACCATGCGAAAGCTCTCTTCGAGGTATTCAAGTATGTGGGCGTACCGGTCGACGAGATCGGCTACAACAGACCGGCGGGCGACAGATATCCGACGGAGAATCCGTGGGGCTGACAGTCTGACGGCTGACAAACGGCAAATATTTTGACGGAGGCGGCGGGAACGCCGCCTCCGAATCTGTTTTACGGAGGATCGGCGCGTCGGTTTTGACGCGTCGAAAATGACATGGCATATTACATAGGCATCGACCTCGGCACGTCCGCGGTCAAGATGATAATGATGACGGCATGCGGCGACATCGTTCGCAGCGTGTCGAAGGAGTACCCGATTTACTTCCCGCAGACGGGCTGGTCGGAGCAGGACCCGCGCGACTGGTGGCGCGCAGTCAAGGAAGGAATGAAAGAGCTCGTCGCCGGCGACGGCGGCGAGGTTCGCGGCATCAGCTTCGGCGGTCAGATGCACGGACTTGTGACGCTCGACGAGCACGACGAGGTCATTCGCCGCGCGATTTTATGGAACGACGGCAGGAGCGCGCCGCAGTGCGAATATCTGAACGGCGTTATAGGCAAAAAGACGCTTTCGTCGTATACGGCGAACATCGCGTTCGCGGGCTTCACCGCGCCGAAAATACTGTGGATGCGCGAAAATGAGCCCGAGCTTTTCTCGCGGATAGACAAGATAATGCTGCCGAAGGACTACATCGCCTACATGCTGACGGGCAGCTTCTGCACCGACATGTCGGACGCGTCCGGCATGCTCCTGCTTGACGTCGAGCACAGGCGTTGGTCGCGTGAAATGCTCGATATCGTCGGCATAACGGAATCTATGCTGCCGCAGCTTTACGAAAGCTCCGACGTCGTCGGCACAGTTCTGCCGTCCGTCGCCGATGAGATCGGCATAAACCGTGACGTGTGCGTTATCGCGGGCGCGGGCGACAATGCAGCCGCCGCGATCGGCACAGGCACTGTCCGTGACGGCATGTGCAACATATCGCTCGGCACGTCGGGCACGGTGTTCATCGCGCGCGACAAATTCTCCGTCGACGAAAATAACGCTTTGCACTCGTTCGCGCACTCGAACGGCAAGTATCACCTGATGGGCTGCATGCTGTCGGCGGCGTCGTGTGAGCGGTGGCTCGTCAAAAATATTCTCGGCGGCGGCAGCTACGACGACGAGGAGAACGCGATAAAGACGCTCGGCGAGAACCGCGTGTTCTTCCTTCCCTATCTGATGGGTGAGCGCTCGCCGCACAACGATCCCGACGTCCGCGCGATGTATATCGGCATGAGCATGGACACGACGCGCGCCGACATCGTCGCGGCGACGCTCGAGGGCGTATCGTTCGCGCTGCGCGACTCTATCGAGATAGCGCGCGAGGGCGGCGGCATCGTCCGTTCGACGATATGCGGCGGCGGCGCGAAGAGTCCGCTCTGGTGCGAGATCACGGCTAATATCCTAAATATGGAGATAGTGACGCTCGAAAAGGAGGAAGGACCCGCGTTCGGCGCGGCTATACTCGCCGCCGTAGGCTGCGGCGAATACCGCGACGTCGAGGAAGCCGCCGACAAGCTTATCGCGCACAAGCACGTATACAGACCGACGCCTGAGCTTGTCGAAAAATACGACGAGCGCTACATGCACTTCAAACGTCTCTACCCTGCGATAAAGGAGCTTTACAAAAGCTGAGGAAAAGAAGCGTTTGGCGGTATGTTTTCAAGCGGGGAGGTATTGTCGATCATTTCAAGATGCAGTAATAATTTTTGAAAAGATGAGAGCGCGAGAGAAGGAAAACTTTTTTTCAAAAAGTTTTCCTTCTCTCGTAAAATACGTCTCTACACACGACACGTTTCGCTTGACAAAAAGGCGGGGAGGCTTTATAATTGAGTACGGAAAGCGGGGTGGCGACGTGGCGGAAAAGAAAAAGGCGGACGGCAAGGTCATAGCGCAGAACCGCGCCGCGCGTCACGAGTACTTTATCGAGGAGACGTACGAGGCGGGCATATCGCTTTACGGCACCGAGGTAAAAAGCGTGCGTGCCGGGTCCGTCAATCTAAAGGATTCGTACTGCCGCATCGAGGACGGCGAAATATTCGCCTACGGCTTCCACATCAGCCCGTACGAGAAGGGCAACATTTTCAACCGCGATCCGCTGCGCAAAAAAAAGTTGCTCATGCACCGCCGCGAGATATTGAAGCTGCATGCCAAGGTGACGCAGCAGGGGTACACGCTCGTGCCGCTGTCGCTTTATTTCTCGGGTTCGCACGTCAAGATGGCGGTCGGGCTGTGCCGAGGCAAAAAGCTCTACGACAAGCGCGAGGCGGCTGCCGCCGACGATGCGAAGCGCGATATCGAGCGCTATACGCGGTCGCGCGAAAAAGCGGGTTGGTGAATGTTATGCGGATGCATAACATTCATAGACAAATGTAAAATACTTTGAATGGGACGGTGAAACAGTTATGGAACTGAATTCCGCGATACTCGCGCGTCACAGCACGCGCGCATTTAGTGACAGAAAGCTCACGCGTGATGAAATAACGGAGCTTCTGACGGCCGCGACTAAAGCGCCGAGCGCCGTCAACATGCAGTCGTGGCACTTCTACGTCGTCACGGGCGACGAACGCGCGAAATTCAAAAACGTCTGCGCCGAGTGGGTATCGACGGCGCCCGTCGTGTTCATAATCTGCACCGACAGCGCGGGGATAGAAAGCCGCTTCAGCGACGGCAGAGGCCGCAAGTTTGCGGTGCAGGATACGTCGTATGCGACGGAAAATTTGCTTCTCAAGGCGACCGACATGGGTCTCTGCGGTTGCATCATCGGCGCCTACGACCAAGACGCCTGCGTCCGCGAGTTTTCGATACCGGAGCGTCACCACGTCGTCGCGCTCCTGCCTGTCGGCGAGCCTGCCGCGCCGGTCCCGCCGCGCGAACGCAAGCCGCTCGACGAGGTCGTCACCTACATCGGCGATACGCTGTGAATTGCGTTATTCGGCAGTTGACTAAATGATTAGGCAATTATAGAAAACGGGGGCGTAAAGGTTTCGACGGGGACTTTGAGCTGCGATAAGCGGGCAGAGCATGGGGCAAGCTCTTAAATCCGGCTCCGACTTAAATTTCAAACGCTAACGATAATAACGTAGCTCTCGCTGCCTAAGTGCGGCGCGTCCGCGTAAAGGGGGACCACGACCTTTACCCGGGCGTCACTATCGTGGTGAACGTGTACCGCTGCCCGCGCTCGGCGCGGTCATGTAATAGAGCGCTGCCGAGCAGTCCGCGCGATCATTCGCGGGCGGCGCGGGAGATATATAAGTGATATACGCCCGTAGAAGGTCGCAGGGTGAGGTTTTCGGACAGGGGTCCGACTCCCCTCGCCTCCATCGAAAAAAGCAGAGGTTCGCCTCTGCTTCTTCTATTTGGGAAACGTGTTTGATTGTTCGGGAAAAGAATGAGCTTTGCCGATTCGAAGCCGATACTCCCCCTAAATGATGACTACTGTCCTATATATTTTTCAATCCACAGGCTCCGTGTGGAGCCCGACAAAAGTCCTGCAGGATACAAAATAATGGTTTTGCCATTTCAATCCACGTGCCCCATGCGGAGCCCGACAACAAACGATTTATGACTTTTACCTATCCGAAATATTCAGCTCACGCACTAACGCGCGTCTGAGGATCTCCGATAAATTGACACCTTTACTTTTTGCCTCAAAATCGAGCCACGCAGGTAAAGTAACGCTGCGCCGCACTTCTCTGCTGTCGTTTTGCTTTCTGTATGCGGTAAAGTCAATATCGACAAGCGTAACGATGTCGTTCTCGGTTTCTCTTTCGATTAAAACCGGATTTGAAGGTATGGGAAGTTCCATGCCCTGATTTTCAAGTTCGATGCCGATCAATCCGATCGCATCACGCGCCATTTCCATGGCATCTGCAACATCCTCTCCCTGCGTATTTATGTTAAAATCAGGTATGTACACAACATAACCGCTGTTGCACGGACTTAAAATAACCGGATACGCGTTTTTCATCAGATGATCTCCTATTCGCTGTAAATCATACGGTCGCACACTGCTGTCCGTGGCTGCATTAAGATCAGCCGTTGCTCTGTATGCTCGGCATAATTAATTATACACACTTGATGAGTGAACGTCAATGTCCCGGCAAAACATTGTCGATCATGTGCACAACATCGCTCGAGACACGATGTTTAGTAACGGCAGCCGTTTGCGGCGGTGATCAGTTTTGATCCACGGGCTCCGTGCGGAGCCCGACAAGTCCGCGAGCCTCACAAGCGTTTCGACGGAAGGATTTCAGCCCTCAGGTTCCGTGTGGAGCCCGACTTTATGAGCTTTAAGCTCATAAGATCCGGCTCGACATTTCAATCCACGGGCTCCGTGTGGAGCCCGACCCGCAACAATGGTTGTAAGCAAAAAAGACGGCAGATTTCAATCCACGGGCTCCGTGTGGAGCCCGACAAGTGTTTTCCAATCTTTTTTTTGAAAAAAAATAATTTCAATCCACGGGCTCCGTGTGGAGCCCGACAACACATGTGCCAAGCCACCCAAGCATCCGAGTAAATTTCAATCCACGGGCTCCGTGTGGAGCCCGACCCGAAGGCGTCACGAAGATCGCCCGCCTGAACGCATTTCAATCCACGGGCTCCGTGTGGAGCCCGACCCGGCGTACTCTGAGGACATGAAGCTCGACGAGCTATTTCAATCCACGGGCTCCGTGTGGAGCCCGACCGAGGAGCTCGACACCATGATCACCCGCCGCGAGATTTCAATCCACGGGCTCCGTGTGGAGCCCGACCGACGCCGTGCTCCCGATCGTGATCGAGAGCACGGCGTCGGTCGGG
>CANQMJ010000061.1 GCA_947624945.1 uncultured Clostridia bacterium
CATGATAGGCTGCGTGATGATCGCGGTAATGCTCGCGCTTCTCGGGTTCTTCACCTCCGTTGAGAATATAGCGAACGGCGGTCCGCGGTTCGAGGTCGCGCTCTACGACGCGGTGGTGCTGTTCGTGTTCGTCATTATAATGCCGTTTTTCACGATGCGCACGCTGGCGGAGGAGAAAAGGACGAAGACGGAGCAGCTTTTGCTCTCGCTGCCCGTGTCGATGAAGAAGATAGTTTTTGCAAAGTATTTAGCCGTCATGACGATAGTGGGCATACCGATGGCGGTCGTGGCGCTTTATCCGCTCGTTTTGAAGCTGTTCGACAGCGTCGGCGCGGTCAATCTTGCCACGTCGTACAGCGCGTGGTTCTCGCTCGTTTTGATGCTCGCGGCGATGGCGGCGATTGGAATGTTCGCGTCGAGCCTCGTTGAAAATCAGATAATAGCGGCGCTCATATCGGTGGGCATGTACTTTGTACTATATTTCACCCCGACTTTGGCGGCGATATTCCCGCCGTCGCCCACGGCGTCATTGGCGGCGCTCATCATCGCGTCGGTGGTGCTCGGCACGATAGTGCTTGCGGTTACGAAGAATTCGACCGCCGCATGTATCGCGACGGGAGTTCCCGCAGCGGCATGCATAATAGTTTATGTCGCGGACAGGTCGCTGTTCTCGGGACTGTTCGGGAAGATGCTCGCGTCGCTCTCGTTTTTCCAGCTCTACGGCGACGGCGCGATGCTGGGACTGTTCGATCTGACCGCAGTCGTATACTACGTTTCTCTCGCGGCTCTGTTCCTCTTCTTCACGATGATGAACATGGAGCGCAGACGCTATGTGTGAGGGAGGGCTGAACGATGAACGACAATGTAAACGTAAACAATACAGATGAAAAAAGCGAAAACGGCGCCCCCGCGTCGATGTCGCGCCGCCGTCTGTTTATGGGCGGGTACGGGCTCATACTCTGCGTTATCGCGGTCGCGGCGGTGATCGTGGTGAACATGCTCGTCCGCGCGCTGCCGACGAGGTACACGAAATTCGACCTGACCGAGTACGACGTATACAAAATTTCGGACAAGTCGAAGGAATTCCTCGCATCGCTTGAAGATGATGTGACCGTATACTTTGTGACGAACGACGAGAACCGCGATATGCAGCTGTCGGTGTTCCTTGACAGATACGCGGAAAATTCGCCGCATATAACGGTGCGCGAGGTCGACCCCGACGGGGACCCCGCGTTCATAGAGAACAATTCTGTGCAGACGATGAACAGCATCGTCGTGGAGAGCGCGAAGCGCACCGAGACCGTCGACTACTATGATATATTCGAGTATTCGGACGAGATATACAGCGACTATTACACGAGATATTATTTCTACGGATACGATATACACGATCCCAATCTCGGATACGTTCCCGACGTGTTCGACGGCGACGGCGAGCTCACGTCGGCGATAGATTATGTCACGACGGACGATCTGCCGCCCGTGTGCTATACGTCCGGACACGGCGAGTCGTCCCTGCCCGATTATATAATGGAGCTGCTCGATCAGAACAACATGCTCGTCAGCGAGGTCAACATCATGTCGTCCGGCATACCCGCCGACGCGGATGCGATAATGATAATAGATCCCGCGTCCGACTTCTCCGAGAGTGAGGTCGACGACCTCATCGCGTATTTTGACGGCGGCGGCAGTATCATACTCGTCACCGACCCCGAGCATTACAGCTCGGAGAAGATGCCGAATATCACCACTCTCGCAAAGCATATGGGGCTTCTGCCCGCCGACGGCGTCGTCGTCGAGGGCGACGACTCGATGCATTTGCAGGGTCGCACTGATGTGATATATGCGAAGCTCGAGGAGTGCCTCGTCACCGAGGGCATCGAGAACGCGTCGAATTATGCCGTGATACTCGAGCGTCCGCACGGCATAATAGAAGATGAGGAATACGAGGGCGAGCTGACGCACAGAGCCGTTATGAAGTCGTCGGAGACGTCGTTTTTGCTCGGCGTCGACGAGCCGCTGAGACTTTCGGGCAGCGACGACGTCACGCGTGAGTACTGGATAGGCGCCGTCGCGAGAAACCAGAGCGTCGGCAACGCGTTCATATGGTACGCGTCCGACGATATAGTGCCGGAGGCGATGACGTCGTCGGTGTTGACGAACAACGTCATAATCTTTTTGCAGTCTCCGCTCTCGGTGTGCGGCAAGGCGCAGACGATAGAGATCGATCCGGTCGCGACCGGCGCGAACATGACGCTGACGTTCTCGGCGAGCACGACGACGGTATTGACGGCGATAGTGCAGTTCGTGATACCGCTTCTTGCGCTGATACCGGGCTTTGTAGTGTGGCTCGTGCGCAGAAGGCGCTGAAAGGGACGGAAGTAATATATGAGTTCAAATGCTAAAAGGCGCAGAGAGCGCAAACAGATAATAACGCTTGCGGTCGCGTTTTTCGCCGTGATAGCGCTCGTGGCGGTGTTCTTCATCGTGAAAAACGCCGTCGGCGGCGACGGCGAGGGCACGGATACGAATATGTTCGACGTGTACGATCAGCTCGGCGCGCCCGGCACGTATACGCTGATAGACGAGGACTTCAAGCTGATGACGTCGCTCGAATACAAGTACAACGGCGAGGATATAAAACTGCACATCGAGGACGGCAGGTGGAGGCTCGACGGCGACGACAAGTTCCCGGTCGATCAGGAAAAGCTCGTCATGATGGCGCAGGCGATATCGGACTACGGCGGATTCCGTCAGGTCACGTATAACGAGGGAAGCAGGGAGCAGTACGGCATCGACGAGCCGCTGTACGAAATAACGGCGACGTACTTCGACAGCGAGAATTCGGAAACGAAGCACACGGTACACGCCATAGTGGGCAAACAGAACAGCGTCACCGGCTACTACTATTTCTACCTTCCCGAGAAGTACGGCGGCTATATTTATATGGTAAACGACGCGCTGTTCGAGTATTTCTCATACGGAGCCGCCGACCTGTTCGACAACGCGGACACACCGGCGCCCGAACGTGACGACGTTATAGCGCTTGATATAGTGACAGGTGCGGGCGAGTATCACTACGACTCGGAGACGGATAAAACCGACGACGGCGACACCGACGCGTACGATCCCGTCGGCGCGGCGCTCGAAGCGCTGCCGCGTGCATCGACGCTCGAATACGGAAACGTCGCCGCATACGGCGTCGACGAGAGCGCGATGGCGGAGTACGGACTCGACGAGCCCGCGGCGACGGTGCATATGAAGTACTACGAGTATACGACGGTGCAGACGGCGGACGGCGGCTCGTCGGCGCGCATGCCGAAGGAAACGGAGTATACGGTGTCATTCAGCGAACGGTTCACGGAGGACGGCGCCGATTACGTGTACGTTTATGCGAAGGACAGCGGCATCGTGTATAAGGTGCTCGCCATATATCTTGACGGGATCGTCGAGGTCGTGAACAATGAAAGCGCGCAGTGAAAATGCGGCTGACGGATAATATAACGGCAGAACGGCGCAAAAACTTATATTTCATCGGATTTTGACTATTGACTAATTTGAATGCACGTGGTAGAATTGTTGTTGTATCGGATAAAACATGAACTATAAACAATATTTTGCAAAGGGAGACGGCAGTAAGTGAATATTTGGAAAGATAAAAATATGAGGTTGATACTTCTTATCCTGTTTGCGGCTCTGTTCGTCGTCAGCGCGGCTATACTTATAGCACAGATGGTGCAGGACCGTCAGGACGATGAAGCGGACAGCCTCGCTGAGTATTACGCAACGATGACGGACGACACGACGAACGAGCCTTCGGCATCGTCCGAACCGTCGACATCGGATAATGTGACAGATCCGTCGGACGGCACGACGGAACCGTCCGCAACGGACTCCGGTTCGGAAAGTGATGTTCCGACCGACACAGAGGCGCCGGCGACGGATACATCCGACACGTCGGGCAGCTCCGACGATACTACGAAGTCACCGTCGTCGAGCGTCACGACACCTACGCAGGGCAGCAACAAGGACCCGGGCGACGTCAACGTAACGGCGCTCAAAAAGGCGAACAAGGACGTTTGCGGTTGGATATACATAGAGGGACCGGGAGTCAACTACCCGCTGATACATTATAAGGACAACGATTATTATCTGCGCCGCAACTGGCTCGGTCAGAAGTCGAACAAAGGCTGCATATATATAGAGACGCAGAACAAGGCAGACCTTTCCGATTTCAACACGATCATATACGGGCATAATATTTACTCGGATAAGTCGAGGCCGTTCTTCGGTCAGCTCGACGACTATCTCGGCGGTGAAAAGGGCAAGTGGGACCTCAAGAAGGGGTACGAATACTGGAAGCAGCACCACACGGTCAAGATATACACGGAAAAGGAAGTGCTCACGTACAGTATCTACGCCGTGTATATAACGCCGACGACATCGACGACGTACACGATCGGTCAGCAGTCGAAGGCATCGAAGCAGTCGTACATAGATTACGGCATAAAGAATTCGGTATATGACACGGGCATAGTTCCGACGGTGAACGACCGCGTTATAACGCTTTCGACGTGCGACAACACGGGTTCTTACGACAACCGTATCGTCATTCAGGCAGTGCTCACAAGCACGAAGCCGGCATAAATAAAAATAAAGGGGGAGCGCGTCTCCCCCTTTTCGGCATGAAAGAGAGGGGTTTATATGAGTTATATCGACATCGAGTATCCGACTGATAAAAAATCGTTTTACAAAACTCTCGGCGAGCAGCTTCGCGAATATGCGTGGAGTGAGAGGAATGCGTACGCATCGATGGCGAATGCATCGGCGGTACTGAAAATAGCGTTTCCGCGCGCGAACTGGGCGGGATTCTATCTTGTCGACGGGGAGTCGGGCGAGCTCGTGCTCGGTCCGTTCCAGGGGCGTCCCGCCGTCACTCGCATCGGATACGGATGCGGCGTATGCGGCACGGCGTGGAAGGAAGAGAGCGCGCAGGTCGTGGAGGATGTGGAGTGCTTCGCGGGTCATATCGCCTGCGACTGCAATTCACATTCCGAGATAGTGATACCGCTTCGCGGCGGCGACGGTAAGATATGGGGCGTGCTCGATATGGACAGCGTCGACGAGGGTTATTTCACCGACGCGGATAGGGAAGGCCTCGAACGCGTCATGGCTCCGCTCGCGATGAGAGGGATCGGATAAAAAATCGACGTCAATATAAAGTCGCGCGGGGGTGCGGAAACGATCATCCCGCGCGATTTTTAATGCCACAATTTTCACCGTTAAACCGCGCGACGGCGGCGCAGAATAACAATATGAAGAAAAACGGAAAATACAGAACTCACCCGCTCGTCGGAGGTCTTTTGGCGTTGTCGCTGGCGGTCACGGCGGCGACGTCGGCGGCAGCATGGGCGGAGTGGAAATATATCGAAAAATCGGAGCGCGAAATACGCGAAAGGTACGACATGTGCGCGCTCGAGGCGTATGTGTCGATGTGCGAGGCGATAGAGGACGGCGACGCGGAGACGGCGGCGGATGCGCTTTCGCGGTGCGAGCTGTACTGCGGTCATGGCGAGTTTGCGTCTCTGCGCGCGCGCATACTGAAAAACGACATTGTGGATATTGACATCGCCGACGCGGGCGACTTGATCGCAGCGGTCGGGGACGGAGATGCGGCGACTCTTATCGCGGACGTGTTGCGACGCGCGGACAGAGCCGGCGGCGCTGCCGCGACGGGCGCAGGAAATGTCGCATCGGTTTCGTCGGCGGGATGGGAGACGCTGAGAAACAAGCTCGACGTGAAGCCGGACGCGGCGCTCGCTGTCGCGAGGCGCGCGGTCGGCGGCGGCGCGCTCATGCATGCGTCGCAGAGCAGGTCGTTCCCGCTCGTGTACGCGTTCACGTGCAAAAACGGAGCTGCCGAGGTGACAAAAGCGGGCGGCAGACTGCTGCGTATGTACGTGTACCGCCACGGAAGCGCGCAGAAGCGCGGACCTGACGAGTGCAGGCAGGCGGCCGTCGACTTTGTCGACGACGCGGGTATCGGCGAATGTGCGCTCACGGACGAGGCATACGACGGCGGCGAGTACAGATACACGTTCTGCGGCGCGTTTTATTTCGGCGGTCACCGCGTCGTCGTGCCCGACGAGGTCGTGACGGTCAGCGTGGACGAGGACGGCGCGTCAGTGTGCGGATTTGACGCGTCGGAGTATTACAGGCATCATAAAATGTCGTACGAGCTGCCCGATGAGCTGCCGCAGATGCCGGACGGAGGCAGCGTCCGAAACGGTCTCATTTACTCGAATGGGGAGCTGTTTTGGTCGGAAAGTGGTGGAAAAATACCGAATTTGATGGGAAATGAGGGTCAAAACAGGGTCCAAAATCCGTGAGTGTGCGCAAAAGTGCTTGCATTTGTATGCATGTAGTGATATAATCCATTAAGTATAAGGGATACTGCGATATTATATTATTGTAGGTCCGCGATACCTCATTCGGTATGCGAAAGGGATCATCAACGTGAGAAACAACTACGGCGAATACAAGGGAAAGAAATTTTATATCACAACGGCGATAGCGTACGCGTCGGGCAAGCCGCACTTCGGCAATACGTACGAGGTCATAATGACGGACGCGATAGCGAGATTCCGCCGCCAGCTCGGACAGGACGTGTACTTCTGCACGGGCACCGACGAGCACGGCGAGAAGATAGAAAATCTCGCGGCGAAACAGGAAAAAACGCCGAAGCAATTGGTCGACGAGGTAGCGGGCACCGTGCGCGCGCTGTGGGACCGCATGAACGCGAGCTACGACCACTTCATACGCACGACGGACGATTATCACGAAGCGGCGGTCGCGAAGATTTTCAAGGAGATGTACGATCGCGGCGACATATACAAGGGACAGTACGAGGGCTGGTACTGCGTTCCGTGCGAGAGCTTTCTGACCGATACGCAGGCGGAGGGCGGCGTCTGCCCCGACTGCGGACGTCCCGTCGAGAGAAAGGTCGAGGAGGCGTACTATTTCCGCATGAGCAAGTACGCGCCCGCGCTGATCAAGTATATAGAGGAGCACCCCGATTTCATCGAGCCCGAATCGCGCAGAAAAGAAATGCTCAACAATTTCCTCTATGCGGGGCTTCAGGACCTCTGCGTGTCGCGATCGTCGTTCAAGTGGGGCATACCCGTCAGCTTCGACGACAAGCACGTCATATACGTGTGGCTCGACGCGCTGTCGAATTATATAACCGCGCTCGGCTACGACCCCGACAACAGTGACGCACAGCCAGATAAATTCAACAAGTACTGGCCCGCCGACGTCCACATCATAGGCAAGGACATAGCGCGGTTCCACACCATATACTGGCCGATATTCTTAATGTCGCAGGGACTGCCGCTGCCGAAGAAGGTGTTCTGCCACCCGTGGTTCAACTTCGGCTCTGACAAAATGTCGAAATCGAAGGGCAACATCATCTACGCCGACGATATGGCGGACAGTATAGGCGTCGACGGTGTGAGATATTACGCGCTGTCCGAGATGCCGTACGCACAGGACGGCAGCATCACGTGGGAGTCCGTCGTGGCGCGCTATAACGCCGACCTCGCCAACAACCTCGGCAATCTCGTCTCGCGCACTGTCTCGATGGCGAAGAAGTACTTCGACGGCAAAATTCCCGCGCCCGACGCGGAAACAGAGCTCGACCGCGATCTCAAGTCGTCGTTTGCGTCCGCCGTCGACGGCGTATACGACAACATGCTGACGTATCACATCGCGGACGCGCTCGAATGTGTGTTCACGGCGCTTCGCCGCGCAAACAAATACATAGACGAGACGACGCCGTGGACGCTCGCCAAGGGCGGCGACGACGAGCATAAACGCCTCGGCACCGTCATATATAATCTTCTTGAAGCTATCCGCATATCGGCGGTACTGCTCGTGCCGTTCATACCCGCGTCGGCGGAGGCGATACTTGACGCGATAGGCACCGACATGCGCGACTACGATTCTATCGAACAGTTCGGCGCGCTCGCGGTCGGCGGCGAGGTGAAGGAAGTGCCGCCGCTCTTCGCGCGCATAGACGAAAAAGCGTTCCTTGACGGCATAGCGAAGGAAAAGGAAGAGGCGGAGAAGGCGGCGAAGGCTGCCGAAAAAGCTGCGGAAAAACCCGAGGGGGTCGCGCAGATATCCATCGACGACTTCATGGGCGTCGAGCTGCGCACGGCGCAGGTCACAGCGTGCGAGCCTGTCAAGCGTGCGAAGAAACTCTTATGCTTGCAGCTCGACCTCGGATACGAGAAGCGTCAGGTCGTGTCCGGCATAGCAAAATGGTATAAACCCGAGGACCTTGTCGGCAGAAAAGTTATCGTTGTCGCAAATCTCGCGCCCGCGACGCTGTGCGGCGTCGAGAGCCGCGGCATGATACTCGCGTCGGGCGAGGACGAGGTGAGGGTCGTATTCCTCGCCGACGACACGCCTCTCGGCGAGCGCGTGAGATAAAGAAAAAATGCATCTTTTTGACGCGCACGCGCACTACGACGACGAAAGATTCAAAAGCGAATACGAGGGCGGCGCGGATGCGGCGCTTCGCGACGCAAGACGCGCGGGAGTCGAATACATCGTCAATTCCGGCGCCGACATCAAAACGTCGGAGGCGAGCATCGCGCTCGCGGATTCGTCGGTCGGCAGGAATGATGTACCGCTCGTATACGCGTCGGTGGGTATACATCCGACCGAGACGTACAAGTACGAGAACATGAACGACGCGCTTGACGCGGTGCGCGCGCTGGCGGCGCGCGGACGCGTCGTCGCGATAGGCGAGATCGGGCTCGATTACCACTATCCCGACACAAATAAGGACGTGCAGCGCGAGTATTTCGCCGCACAGCTCGAGCTCGCGCGCGAGCTCGGTATGCCCGTCGTGATACACGACCGCGACGCGCACGGCGACGTTTACGACATAATCAAAAATTTCCGCGATGTCGACATAATGATGCACTGCTATTCGGGCAGCGCGGAGATGGCGAGACAGTACGCGGCGTGGGGGATGCGGTTCTCGTTCGGCGGCGTTCTGACGTACAAGAACGCGCAGAAGACGCGCGAGTCGGCGCTCACGGTACCCCGCGAGTCGGTGCTGCTCGAAACTGACGCGCCGTACCTCGCGCCGACCCCGCACAGGGGAAAGATCAACTGCTCCGCGTATATGACGTATACGGCGGCGGCGCTGGCGTCGCTCTGGGGCGTCGACGCGGACGAGGCGGCGGAGACGGCGCTTTGTAACGCGAAAGCGTTTTACCGCATATAATGGCGAAGAAGATGTTTGCCGAACGGTGAAACGGTAAAATCAACGAAAGATCCCCGAATCAAACGAAAGGAGGTGACCGTAATGGACAGAAACGGTATTCCCGCAAGTGGGCAGAATGTGCCGCAGCCGGGAAACGATCGAAACCGAAAGCAAAAACGCGGACGCGAACTGCGTTCGAAGGCTAAAATGCTTCTGACGGCAGCGCTCGCGGCAGCCGTCGTTATGGTCACGGTTTACTTTGTAGGGGTAAGCTTGCGCTCGGAGGATCTCGAAGGGGACGGGAACGACACATTCACCGACTCCGACACGGGTACCGACGGGCTGCTTGCGCTGTCGAACGAAACGGCGGCGACAGAATCAAATACGGAGACGGCGCCGAACGATTTCTACATAGGCATAAACTATACGCCCGACACGAACGCCGTCGACACTTCCGATGCTGTCGACACCGACGATGTTGATGGTAACGGCGACACGGACGACGAGCCGCTGCCTCCGGCTGCCGTCACGCCCGTCAATCTGACGGCGGAGCACGAGCACAAGTGGATCCCTGCGACGTGTACGCTTCCCGCCGTGTGCCGCATATGCGGACGCGAGGGCGAGTCCGCGCACGGTCACGTGTGGTCGGGTCCGACGTGTACGTCGGCGAGCGTGTGCGAGGTGTGCGGCTACCGCGGAGAGGGCGCGTCGGGGCACAAGTGGATCGAAGCAACGTGCGAACATCCGAAGATGTGTACGGTCTGCGGCGAGACTGAGGGCGAGAAAGCGCCTCACAACTGGGCGGCGGCGACATGCACGAAGCCGAAGACGTGTACGGTCTGCGGCGCGACGAAGGGCGAGCCGAACGGTCACAAATGGAAAAAAGCGACGTGTACGACGCCGGAAATTTGCACGGTCTGCGGCAAAACGCAGGGCAAGGCGAAAGGGCATACATGGGTCGCCGCGTCAACGTCCGCGCCAAAGCGGTGTAAGGTTTGCGGCGCGACGGAGGGCGACAAGCTGCCGGACGGCGGCAAGGTGTCCGCGCTCAAATATGACGACGACGACGTGAAGATGCTGGCGGCGCTCATATATCTCGAAGCGAGCGGAAGCAGCTACGACGGAAGATGGGCGGTCGGTACGGTCGTGGTGAACAGGGTGCGCAGCAGCAAATTCGCGAACACTGTCGAGGGCGTCATATACGCGAAGGGGCAGTTCACGGTCGCGGGACGCATAGCGAGCACGACGCCGCCGCAGTCATGCATCGAGATCGCGAAGAAATGTCTCGATGGCGAGCTTTACGACAAGAGCATACTGTACTTCAAATCGTCGAGCAGCAGCAAGAGTTGGGGTTCACGTAAATACTGCTTCAAGGTCGGCAACAATTATTTCTATACCTGACGGGAAAGCGAACAATGTCTTTTCTGAAGGGGGGTTGGGGGCAAAAACATTGATAATGTTTTTGATTTTCTGACAGAAAAGAGTTCCATCCCAACGTCGATTGCTTCAAGGTCGGCAATAACTACTTCTATACCTGACGGGAAAGCAAACAATGTCTTTTCGGAAGGGGGGTGGGGGAAAAACATTGATAATGTTTTTGTTTTCTGACAGAAAAGAGTTACATCCCATCGGCGGCTGCTTCAAGGTTGGCAACAATTATTTCTATACCTGACGAACAGACACACAACATCTCAACTATATCTCAAACCTGAAAACTGGGGAGCTTCACAGCTCCCCAGTTTGCGCTTTCTTAAAACATTTGGACGCGGAGCGACATACGCGATATCATATGTCCAGCTCCGGCGGGACGTCTATCTCCTCGCCCACATATTTCCCGTTTTTCTTGCGCTGACGGACGCATTCCGTCAAAAGATATTCGATCTGTCCGTTCACGGAGCGGAAATCGTCCTCCGCCCACGCAGCGATGGCGGCGTACAGCTTCGGCGACAGGCGCAGCGGCACCTGTTTTTTTTCGTTGTCGCGGCTGACGTCTGCCATCAGTAAAGACTTCCCGAGTTGACGACGGGCTGTGCGTCATGGTTGCCGCAGAGCACGACGAGAAGATTTGACACCATCGCAGCCTTTCTCTCCTCGTCGAGCGTCACGGTGTTGTTCTCCGCGAGACGTTCGAGCGCCATCTCCACCATGCCGACGGCGCCGTCGACTATCATCTTGCGCGCGTCGATGATGGCGGACGCCTGCTGACGCTGGAGCATGACGGCGGCGATCTCGGTCGCGTACGCGAGATACGTTATGCGCGCCTCGATTATCTCGATGCCGGCCTCGTCGACGCGGTTCTGTATCTCGTCGCGTATGCGGGACGCGACGAGCTCGGACGAGCCGCGCAGACTGCCGTCGTCGGCGACGCCGTCGCCGGTCGTGTCGACGTTGGGCGCGACGTCGTAGGGGTAGAGGCGCACTATGTTGCGCAGCGCGCTGTCGCACTGGAGCGACAGGAATTCCTTGTAGTTGTCGACGTTGAACACCGCCTTCGCGGTGTCGACGATGCGCCACGTCACGGCGATGCCGATCTCGATCGGGTTGCCGAGGCAGTCGTTGATCTTCTGGCGGCTGTTGTTGAGCGTCATGATCTTGAGCGACAGCTTTTTCGATACGGTCGGCTGCTGCGCGGTCTGACCGCTCGCGGTCGACACGACGGTCGCTATCGACGAAACGTCGCCGGACTGGTTCAGCTTCGTCTTCGCCGCCGGATTGACGGCGACGCAGAACGGGTTGACGCAGTAAAAGCCGTTCTCCTTAAGCGTGCCGATGTATTTGCCGAACAGCGTCAGGACGAGCGCCTCGTTCGGCGCGAGCACGCGCAGTCCGAGAAGCGGTATCCACGCAAAGAAGATGACGACGAGCGAGCAGCCGAACATCACGCCGGACACGACAGATGCGGGCTCGCCCGCTTCCTCTGCGGCGTCGAGGCCGGTGACGCCGATAACGAAGCATGTTATCGCTATCGCATAGACGAGGACGACGGCGATTATCGCCAAAAGTCCGTTTTTCTTTTTTGAAAGGACGATCTCATTCATGATAAGCACCTCGCATATTTGTTTGATATCAATATGATATCACAACGCGGGTGCATTGTCAAGAGAAAAAGCGAAAAAAGAGGGGTGAGCGTTAAAAAATCATATGCGCAAATCGGCGCGAATATATATGTACAAATGTGAAATACGGGGGCATGTGCGATGTCGGTATCAAATAAACACGCGCGGGGAGCCGTTTTGCGGTTCATAGCGTTCGCGGCGGCGGTGACGCTGTTGTGCCTTTTTTTAGGAAGGGCGGCGATAATGCTTACGGCACGCCGCGGCGCTGACCGTGACGCGAACGCGGACGAGGGGCGCGTGCGCGTCGTTATCGACGCCGGTCACGGGGGCGAGGACGGCGGCACGTCGGGAGGCGGACTGACGGAGAAGGACGTGAATCTCGCGGTCGCGGAGTCGATGTACGACATTTTGTCGGCGGCGGGCGTCGAGTGCGTGATGACGCGCACGGACGACAGACTGCTCTATGACAAATACGGCGACCTCTCCGACTACACGGGGCGAAAAAAGGTCTACGACCTGCGCAACAGACTGCGAATCGCGGAGGAGCACGAAGACGCCGTGTTCGTGAGCGTACATATGAACTATTTCGCGTCGAAGAAGTATTCGGGGTTGCAGGTTTGGTATTCGCCGAACGACGCGTCGTCGCGGACGCTGGCGGACACGGTGCAGTCGACGGTGAGAAAATATCTCCAACCCGACAACGACCGCGAGACTAAGCGCGCGGGCAGCGCCATTTACCTGCTCGACAGGATCCGGACGCCGGCGATACTCGTCGAGTGCGGGTTTCTGTCAAACGACGAGGAATGCAAACGTCTCGGCGACAGCGATTACAGGCGAAGTCTCGCCCTCGTCATGTCCGAGGCGGTGATGGAATTTTTGTGCGGGAGGGATAGCGCGTGAGGTCGCTCGCGCTGTTGCAGAGTTCCCCGCGCCCCCTGCCTGCGCTTCCACTCGCCGCTTTTGCATCAGCTCCTTAACTGCCTATATTATACCACAAATTTTGCGATTTGTCAAGAGCTTTTCACAAATTTATGTATTTTTGCGCCATAACTGGTTGCTCCCACACTTTTCGCGAAGCGAAAACGTGTCGCAGGTCGTAGCGTTAGCTGCGAACTGCCGCTCACCGCGGATGTTCGTGCAGTCTGTTCCCACCGGCAGCTACCTTTGCACATCTGACGTGGTGACGTCTTTCACACCTACGAATAGGTTTTTGACAAGGGGGACTTTCTCGCAAGAAAGTCCCCCTTGTCGAACCCGAAAGAGGCTCCCGTGTGTT
>CANQMJ010000062.1 GCA_947624945.1 uncultured Clostridia bacterium
CCTCGGCATGCCGAGGGTAATAACCTAAAAATATTACTTCATTCTATGGGAATTTGCGAAAAAGGGTTGACATTACCGCTTTTTCTAATTATTCTGTTTTAATTTTGCATGACAGGCGATAATATAGTAATTGCTTCTGTAATCCTCGCGTCAAGAGGAGGAATCACGGACGATGTACTAAAATAAAATGCCGGAGGGCTACCTTATGTCATTCTTAGAGCTTGCAAAATCAAGATTTCCGGTCAGATAATTTGACGAAAGACCTATCGAAAAGGAAAAGTTAGACCTAATTTTAGAGGCAGGAAACGCAGCTCCAACCGGCTGAAACTATCAGCCGCAGAGAATCTACGTCATCAAGAGCGCGGATAAACTTGCAATTCTGAGCGAGCAGAGCAGATGCATTTTCGGCGCCAAGACTGTCCTGCTGTTCGCGTACAATGAAGACGAGGACTGGAAAAATCCGCTCGAGCGCGGCGTCCATTCAGGCGTGCAGGACGTCAGCATCGTCGCGACTCATGTTATGCTTGAGGCATGGGAGCTCGGCATCGGGACATGCTGGGTGAACTATTTCGCCAATTCAAAACTCGAACGCGCGCTCGGATTTCCAGAAAATGAAAGAGCCGTACTGCTCATGCCGATAGGATATCCTGCCGCAGATGCGGAACCGCTTGCAAGGATGCACTATGTGTATAAAGAAATAAACAAAACGGTGCGGTTCATTTGATTTTTCGACTGTCTTATCTTCCTTGAGTCGTCTTTAATGTATTATTGGGATTATTATTATATCGGCAGTTATGCTAAACAGATGCTGCAAAAATACTCCGCCTAATCAGACATCCGGTATCAATCTCCGACCGTTATGTCGACAGCCGCATCCGCCGCGCTCGCTGCGACACGGTACACAAGACTTGACGTAAGACCGTCAAAGCTTTTCGTTTTTCCTGCGTCAACGTACATCTCACGGATCGGCGTTTCGTCATTTTCTTCCGAATACAAAAAGATCTTCACGCTGTCCTCGCCGTTGTTTTTCACCGAGATCTCGCAGCTGTTCGTTTTCAGCATTTCCGTTTCCATGAACATATGCTCGTTGCCTGCGTCGCCCTTGAGTCTGACCGTGCCGTTCCGGCTCAGGTCGTGATAATCGCCGCTTTTTATTTCGCCTATGTTTTTCCCGGTGTCCGTGACGGCGAAATCAATATGTTCAACTGTAAATATCCAAACCACTCAATATTTCCCTAACTGGTTGATTTTTTCCGTTTTTCGGGTATTCAAAAAAAGAATGTGAATATGAATATCAAGGGGGTGTGATGACTATGACCGAGACTGAATTCTAAAAAAGTATATGCGACGCATCTTCCGCGACAACATCCCGCTTGCGACATAATCCACGCCGTCGAGGGTAAAGAACAGCTTTCCACCCGTGATAAAATGCATTTTTCTCATATCTGCCTGCTTTGGACCGGTCGCGGGATAGGCATCTGCGCCATATTGTGGTGTCATGTCAGGCACATCCGCGCGTGTTTGCTGCCGTACAAGCTCTGTGTGTGGGAATCGCCGCTTGAGAATTCAACAGAACAAAATTGTTGTGTAATCAATACTACATTCGTTCGCCCCCAGTTAAGTTTATATTTATGCCGTTCATATATGCAGCTCCGTCGGAAAGTAAAAATCTGAGTGAACCGACAACTTCGTCTACTCCCACATTTCTTTTCATCGGGTTTGACTGCGCAGTCATTTCTATTATTCTCGGATCAACTTCAGACAAAAACTTCGTTTCTATCATGCTCGGTGAGAGTCCGTTTATTGTAATTCCGGTGCCGGCGTATTCGCTTGCAGCGCTTTTTACAAGTCCCAAAAGAGCATACTTCTCTATTAAATAGTTACTCATATATTTCGGAGGTGTACCTATTGTATAAGCTGTCAGCATTGCCGCTATGCGCCCGAATTTTGCTCTGGACATTCCCGGGCAAAAAGCTTTTAAGATCTGCGCAAAAGAATTAACTTGAATATTTAATTCCTTTGAGGTCTTTCCCCAGTCAAAATTCTTGATACGCATATATTCAAACTTTTGCGCAGCCAAATGCAGAATATGTGTTGGAACAATGCATTCGGATTTCAGATCATTTATCCATCTGTCGGTGTCTTCTGTCGATGATAAATCGCACCTTGAAAGCTTTACATTCAAATTTTTAAATTCCGATTGCAGTTCTTTCAACTTGCTGTCGTTTGAAAAATACTGGCAGTATGCCGTTACTTTTTCGCCGTCTTTTTCAAGCTCTTTTAGAAATACCGTGCCTATATCCGAAGACGCTCCTGTTATTATATACGTTTTCATCATTCGCGCACCCCCGTAATAAGTGTAGCACGGGATACTCGTTCCCCTCGCTGATTCTCTATGTATGCCTTAATTTTGATACGCTTAAAGCGCTCGTCGACTTCCGCGACCTTGCCGGTCACGGTAAGTTCATCTCCCACATATACGGGCGCTGTCCATGCTACATCGCACTCATGAAAAAGACATTTTTCACCGGGGAGATATACCCCAACAAGAGTTGAATAGAATGATGCGGTACACATTCCGTAAACTAAACAGTCAGTGTACCCCCCCCCCCCGAATTTTTTGACATATTCAGGGTCGATATGCATGGGGTTTACATCCCCCGTCATGTCCCGAAAGTTATCCTGAATACCCTGAGTTACCGTCACCTTAAAGCTCTCTGTAAGTCCGGGTTTGAGGTCATAAAGAGTGTATTTGTTCATCTTTGTCTCCGATTATGTGCGGTCGAGGTGTTTGATCAGTGCGTCAATAAATTCTCCGACATTCTTCGAACCGGATATCTCCGAAAGTGTGAATCGTATTCCGAATTCTCTCTCGATATCGCTTATCAAACTCAAATGCGAAAGGCTGTCCCATTCCTCGACGTCAGCGGCGGTGGTCTGCTCTGTCAGCTCGACCTCGTCGTTGTCAAAAACGTCGCGAGCGATCTCTGTGATCTTCTTAAGTATTTCGTTTCGTTCCATTTTATTTTACTCCTTAATATAGATTTTCTTTTCTTTGTATTTACTTACGTCCATGACGTAATTGTTTTCGGATATCTCCTCGAAACCCATAACCTTGTATATGTCTTTTACCATCGCATTTTTAGGAGTTGGGATATACTCGCCGTAAACACGCTTATATCCGCGTTTTTTTGCCTCGCGCATAAAGCCGTTGACGATGTATTCCTCCATTCCCCGTTTCAGAACGCGGCAGCTCATCAGCCATGTGTCGATGAAAAGTTCTTCCTCGTTTTTCTTCTTCATGATGACCACGCCGACTAAGCCGTGATCGCCGAATTTATCGCGGAGGGTGTAGTAAAGAGTCACATAATTCGGGTCGTTTGCGATGCTCTGGATATCCGCATCGGTATAACGGACGGTGCGCAGGTTGAATTGATTCGAGCGCTGTGTGAGTTGGGCTATTCTTGAATATTTAGATTCCTCAAACGGCTTTGCCTCGCCTATCATCTCAAGGCTTTCAAGGTAACCGTCTATGGATTCAAACGACATCATCAGCTTTGTCCGCTCAAATTCAGCCTGATAGAGCTTTGTGCGGTCCGAGCCTGCGCCGGTGAACGAGGCAGTCTCGAAATAGTTCTGTTCCTGCAAATAGCCGAGATACAGCGCGGGGTCTTCGGGTAACTCAGGGACTTCAATTTCTGGTATCATCTGCCGAACAAGATTTCGCTCGAACGGATTGTCGTCGATGAACACTATCGAGTCCATACCAATGTTCAGGGTCTTCTGAATAAGGCGAATATTCGAGGCTTTGTCATCCCAGTTTGCAACGAAAAGCGCGATGTCCAAGAGCCGCAGGATCATCTCGTCGTGTTCCTCAAACGGCTTTTTAGCAGTATCCTCGTTGTTTTTGCTGCATACGCATAGGATTATTCCGCATTCTTTAAGCTGTTTGAGCCATCGCTGGAAGTCGGTGAAAACATGTCCCCTGCCGAGCTCGCCGATCTCAATGTTGTCCATCCCGTCGTCGCCGATTACTCCGCCCCAAAGGGTGTTGTCAAGGTCGAGTACGACGCATTTCTTGATCCTTCCTGCAAGCGCCTTCTGGACATCGATAACAGCTTTCGCGACATATGGCAGTGCGTCGGTCGAAACGCTCATCTTTGCATTGTAGTAAAGCGGCGCGTCATAAAATGCAGATGTTCCGAGGCGAACCTGAACGGATAAAAGATCGATCGGGTAAATGTCTTTGCGCTGCTCCATTGCCTCGGCAAGCATAAAATTCAGCTTGCGGATTTGATAGACGAACGCAGAATCCACCTTGCAGGAGTAATTTCCGAGTGACTTGTCGTCGACCTCTGTGAAATTCATTTGCAGGATATTTGCCTTGCAATGCTGCGCGATGAGATCCCAGTACATCGTGATTTTTTGCATTATGGACGATGCAAAGCCGGAACGCGCCTCGAGAGGCAGATCCAAAAATTCTTCATAGAGTTTGTCCGTTGCGAGCCACAAAAGTATGCTGTCCGGCTCGAAGCCGTATACTTCAGAGGTCGGGTCAAGAAGCTGTGCTTCGATTTGGTTGTAGTCGGTGTCGTAGACCTCGAGCGGGAGATATTCAAACGCTGCGAAACCACGGACAGCAACAGCAAGAAATTGCGTGGAAATGTCGCCCAATATGGCAAGGCGACGAGGTGTGCCGTCGACCGCTTGTTTTGATTTTTTTCTTAAATCTTTGAATGAATACATATCATTTTCCACACATACTCATTATTATCTTTTTGGTTGAATGCTTGAGTGACATATATATCCTTTTGACTTTGTTTGAGCCTTCTAAACTCCAAACGACTTTGCTGAAGGGTTTTTTATTAAGTTTTTCAAAGAAATCGTCTCTTTTCGGATTAAGTTTTACCCGGTTAAGAATCATTGGATTTCCGGCTGTCGCCTCCTCAACAGTGCGCTTCTCGACCACAAAATTATCCGAGGCTTTCTCCAAAAGGAAATCCCCTTTTGGTGAATTAACCAATGCCAAAGATACTCCGAATTTTTCTTCTTCATCTGTAAACTTCAGTCCCCAGAAATCCCCCATAGAAATATCTGCAATTCTAGGAAATGTTTTGTATTTGCAGCCTTCACATGATTTCCGGATATGAATTCTCAACGAAACAAACGAATTTACCCAAGGATCCGTTATTCTGTTTCCGTAATATTCTTTTCCGTTCTTAAATCTGACCAAAGTACCGAGATTTGTCCATCCTTTTGATTTGTTTTTCAGATGGACCTCCGCCACCTCGGACTTATATTTTTGCTCAAGCTCCTCAATAAACTTTCTGAAAACCATTGGCGAGTTTATTCCCAGACATATAAAATCAACAGAATACAAATTGGGATATTTTTCACCCACAAAGCCGTATAGAGCACTCACCTGACATGGCGCGCCGCAGAAAAGCACCTTTTCACCACTGTCCAGCAATTTCTTGACTTGCCTGTATATTCCTTCTGTATCGCTCTGAAAATATTTTGTACGCATTATTTTTTTCAGACCGTCATAGCCGTTTGCAATATAGTGATGTGCGCCTTTCCAGTCATCGTCATATACGCAGCCCACTATATACCCGCCGTCTCTCAGGAATGCATCTGCAAGACCGTAATATAACGCTCCGGACGTACTGTTATATCGAATGCTTTTGTCTTTGTGGTATACTTTATAGACCTTTGGCTCATTATAGTTTTCGGGCGACGCATAATGACATTTCAACGCCGGACAAGCTCTTTCACACAAACCACATTTAATACATGCGTCGCTGTTTATTGTCGGAAACCAAAAGCCTTCATTGTCAATTTCGTATGTTATCGCATTAACAGGGCATATATCGCCGCAAGCCTTACAGCCTACGCAATCAAGTTTTGAAACTTTATCGATCATGATTTCCACTTGACCTCCAGCGCCGATCTTGCCGGACTTCCCACTGCCATAGTTCCCGGGCGAATCCTGCCCGCTACTAAAGAGCCGGCAGAAATAACAGCTCCGTCGCCTATCTTGCTTCCGCGGATTATCGTGCTTTTAAGTCCTATCCAAACATGATCGCCTATTGTAACGGGGCGCAGCGGGTTAGTCTGATTGCCGTTGTCATCCAAAAGCGGGTGGTGATCGGAATCGTATATAAATACTTCGCGGGAAATCAGCACCTCTTTCCCTATGTTGATTTCTTTTGCAGCCAATATGACTGCATCTGAATTTATGTATGCCTCCCCGACAGTAACTGCCGCATCTTTTTTTATTTCAATCGTGGCTTTATAGCAAAGCTTTGTATCCCCAAATATTTCAAGCCTTGCCCCTTTTGACATTCTCACATAAGCTTCTGCTTTAGAATGTTTAGGAAGATAGTAGTTAACATGAAAATGCCCGTCGTGTAAAATAATTTTTGCGCCTTTTTCGATATCCAGCGATGCGTGTTTATACGGCATCAAATATCCTTTGCCCTGTCTTTCAACTTTTCTGCTGAAAAAGTTATACCAGACAAACTTTGGCAAACTGATTTTAGTTAAAAACTCCATTTTGCTCTTTATGCCCATAATTGACCTCAATTCAAATAATATGTTTCATCAGGCGTTCCAACTCACTTCAAGCACAGGCTTGGCAGGATTGCCAATAGCCAGTACCCCCCCCCGAATCTTTCCGGAAACTACGGAGTTTGCAGAAATAACTGAGCCGTCGCCGATTTTGCTTCCGCGGATGACGGTACATTTTGAAGTGAGCCAAACATGGTCGCCAATAACGATCGGACGCGGAGGATTTGTAGGAACACCGTTTTCATCCAAAATATCATGAAAATCGTAATCAAGCATTATAACCTCAGGAGCAATCAGAACACCATGCCCTATTGTAATGCTTTTGGCAGCGACGATTCGGGTAAAACAATTTATAGCAGCTGATCCTATGAATATTTTTGCATCAGGCTTCAATTCTATCGATGCGCTGAAATACATAGTTGTACTTTCATCAATTTCTAAAACAGAATTTTTATCAAGTCTGACATGCGCTTCCGATTTTGAATGCCTTGGAGCAAAATAATTTATCGCAAAACTGCCGTCGTGAAGTATGATTTTTGCTCCCCGTGCAATGTCAAGAACCGAATAACGATACGGTATTAAGTATCCCTTACCGTGTCTTTCAACTTTTCTGCTGAAAAAGTTATACCAGACAAACTTTGGCAGACTGATTTTTGAAAGCAACAATATTTTATTTTTAAGTCCCATAATTTCACCTCGCTTAATCGTTATAAATATAATTCGGATCGTCTATCCCGTTTGAGTCAAGCAGGACATGATACTTATTAAGTGATTCGATCTCAGCCATATCTTCATTTGTCAATTCAAAATCAAAAATATTCAGGTTCTCCGACATATGATCCTTGCTGAATGTGCTCACGACGGGAATTACCCCGTTCTGATAATGCCATCGCAGCGTGATCTGAACCGGCGTCTTGTTATACTTGGAAGTTAATTTCTTCATTATGTCCGTATCTGCAAGCTCCTTTGAGCCTCTTGCAGTCGGAGTATGTGCTTCGAGCAGGATATTGTGCTCATTGCAGTAGTCGCGAAGTTCCCGCTTTGAATTCAGCGGATGCAATTCCGTCTGAACTATCATCGGCAATTCAAGTCCGGCTTCTTCGATTTGCTTCAGATGACTGACTTGCATATTGCATGCACCGTATGCTTTGCATTTTCCCGCCTTATACTGCCCGATGATCTGGGCATAGTAATTAAGCCAGTCGCCCTCCGGCCAGTGGAGCAAATACACGTCAACACTGTCAACACCAAGGTTAGCAAGAGAAATTTCAAGATTTTCCCCGACCGTATTCGGTGAACAGCTCCTTGTAATATCCATGGCGCTGCACTTTGTCTCGACTACCGTATCTTTACGTTTAGCAACGGTTGATCCGATATACTTTTCTGAACAGCTGTATATACGACCGCTGTCAAACATCCTGAATCCGACATCATACGCTTGCCTTAGATATTTTTTGCAGAACAGATTTCCTTTAAGCTCTCTGTTCAATTTCAAATGCTTCACAGATGACAAAGTCTCACGGAGATTGACCTTTAAGAACAGCTTTTTGTTCCGGATATATTTCCAAACCACTCCTGTCCCAAAAGCTATCCACGGAAGCGTCAATCCGTTATCCAGCACATATGTCTTCCCGAGCTGTTTCATGTTCCCTGCCCCCTAAAAAATCAGTTATATGGCATTTTTTATATCTTCCCACACGGTTCTTGTAAAATCCTTTCTCTTTTCCGGAGTAAGGAACAAACCGTTTGAGTAATTGTTTTCGTCTATAAAGCGCTTATCGTCTATGTAATCCAGAATCGGAGTGCCGCCGTCGGCTGCCGACCGCAAATTATCGTAAACAAAACGCTGTATGAATTCGTCGGAAATATAACCGCGAAGCGCTCCGCTCATCGGAGGGATAAGGATCACAGGTCTGAGTCCTTGCATACGGCAGTTATCTATGACCTCTTTCAGGTCGTTTTCCTTTTCCTTGAATACATCCCGGTAATATTCTGCCTGCGCGGGATCTTTAAGATCATTCAGATATTCATTGTCCGATATCCACCCCTTGACCATCGCTTCGACCGGGTCTGTTGTTTCATTATCCTTTTTCACGAACAGATTCCGAAATCTGCGGTGCAGTCCGTTTGCCACTCTCAGTAAAAAGTTTTTGCATTTCAGTGAGAACGGAAAATTCTTATATAACGAATACTTCCGTTTCGGCAAGTCCACCTCTGACGACGGAAGAATCGAAATATACTTTTCCGAAAAGCTGTCTTTATACAGATAGTCATTTTTCCCGAACGAAAGAGGACATACTACTACTACTACTACTCCGCCCGTTTTGACGTGATTGCCGTAGTGCTTTATTATTCTTGCGTCGTAACGAAAGTCTTCGGGAGCTATTGCCATATTACAGCCTGATATTTCCGGCACGGCGGACCAGTCGAAATCATAAAAACTCGGACCGGAGCCGATATTTACTATATCTAAGTTGTCAGGAATATTTGAAAAACGTTTTTTCAGTTCATCAGTTTTCTGAAGAGCTTTCATCTATTTGCTCCTTTTGATACTTTTCTTCAACTTCGTTTCGCCCATTTCTCCAAATATTTCCTTCGTTGGAAATCACTTTTGCGGGAACACCGGCAATTCTGCAATGTCCGTCAGGAAATGATTTGTTAACAACCGCATTTGCTCCGATCATCACATCATCTCCTATAACGATCTTTCCAAATACCTTTGCTCCGGCCAAAATAATAACATTACTTCCTACTGTAGGGACGTCATCAGGCAATATTCCCTGACCGACTGTGACGCCCTGCAGCAATCCGCACCAGTCGCCGATTCTCGCTTGAGGGTGAATGATTATGGAACCGGAATGGAATAATTTTACCCCCCCCCCCGCAAGTATTTACCGGGATTTCATATCCCATTTTCATTCCCAAATATTGATGCTTAAATGCATAATATTTTCTGATGATTTTTGATAACCCGCCTTTTTTTACATTCACATAGTATTCATGCTTTCTCAAAATTATCAGATACTTCCATATTTCGTCTCCGATTATTTTCGGGCGTTTTCTCTCTGTATGGTAAGCAATTTTATCCATTTCCAGATATCTTTTTAAATCATCTTTACTTTTAATCATTTTACTTTCTCCGTTTTAATAAATTTTTTTATAATGCCCCGTATATATTCCTTCTCGCTGTCAGAAAGTGAAATGCACCATACCGATAATACATAGATCACAGCATACAGCACCGCATACACCAATATTGAACCATAAACAGGATGGACGATCTTAAAAAACATCAACATGAAACCCGCAGCAAAAGGTATCAACCATCCGGGGATAAGCTTAAGCATTTCCAAATAATATGCTTTCATATTCAGCTTCACTTTTTTTTGATAATATACCGTCTGAGCAAAAATACAGATAACAACTTCACAGCCGAATGTGCCGAGCGCGCTTCCAATCGCTCCGAATCTTTGGGCGAGCGGTATGCTGACAATAAAATTTAAAAAAGCAACAGCGGCATTTATTATTATTTGAATCTTGTGTAAATTCTTTGCCCTTGCAATATCCTGACCGAGTCCCTGGCTCAACGATACCGTTACGGGAAGCATTATCAAAACTCCGACATAATACGACTGTGTATATTCCGCCCCGGACCATCTTTCTATAAACGGCTTGCCGAAAAAGATAAATCCCGACATTATAAAAACCGCAACCTGCGCAAATATTCTTGATGTTTTGACAAACAGATCAGACAGATGACTGTCGTCTTCCCTTGCCGCAAGTCTGTTGATCTCGGCTATGAATACTCCCGATACCGCCCCGGCAATCAGCATAAAATATGTATTAAATGTACTTCCTACCGAATAAACCGCGACCTCATCGGCACCCTTCACTCTCGCAAGAATAAACTTGTCCACCTGCCAGTTGAGCTGATCCATTATCGATTGAATGGCAATAAACCCTGCAAATACGGCAACCGATTTCAAAAAAATGAGATCCGTGTGTTTCAAATCAAATCTCATTTTAAGCCTGCAAACATCATATATTCCGTTTGCAAGAAGCATAAGAACAGTAAGAACAAGATTGATCGTAACAACGGTAACCGAACCGAAACCGTAAAGCAGAAACGGAATAGTTACAAGCGGTACCAAAACAGTGTGCAGCAGATCGATCAGCTTTCCGACCACAAATTTTTCATGAGCAATAATGCATGATGAAAAAACACTGTTTAATGAAGAGACTAAAATTGTAACAGATAAAACAGATAATGATTTTTTGAATATATCATATTCATTTGGAAGAATTTTGTTCCCGAACAGCACTTCGGCATTTGCTGAAATCAAAAATCCCGCAAGCATGCCGACAATACCCAAGGTTAAAAATATCTTCAGAAAAATCCCGTTTATACTCCTGGCACTGTGATCACCTTTTTCCTTTGACTGAACGTAAAAGCGCACATATGCTGCATTCATGCCTCCATTTAGGATCGTGAGATATCCGATAAATGAAATGCAAAGAGAATACACTCCGTATTCGCTCTGCCCCAAAGAGTGTAAAATGATCGGCGTATAGACGATTCCGGAAATGATCTTGAATGCTATCGAAAGGTAGGAGAACACCACTCCGGCGGTCATCTGCTTCTTTTTATCGGAATTCATCTGGGCGCTCGCTCCTTTCGAGCTGAAGTATCATTCTTCATGAAAACATTTTTTATAAAAATCATCAGCCTTCTTGCGCTCGGCTGCCAAAACCGCAGGAACACCGGAATAATCTACCGTAAACAGTTTGTCGCGGGTTTCACCTGCGCATTCAAAACCATCTTTAAGCTCATTAAAATGCCTGCCCGTGATACCGAATTTATTAAGGAGCGTGTCGAGCCTGCTGCCCATGCCCTTGATGTCAGAACGCTCGGTCACAGCAAACGGTCTGTTGAACAGTATCGAGAAAACCGATGCGTGAAAACTGTCCGTCACGACAAGCTGCGCGTTATGGATCCAGTACAAAAACTCATCCGGACGTGTGTGTATATAGTAGTCGCTGTCAATGTCCATGACGTCGATGACGTGCATCCCGAGATTTGAGGCAAGATTGCAGGTTTTTTCTTTGACCTCTCCTTTGAATCCGCCGAGAGCATAGACAAAAATGTATTTATCGTCGACATACTGCGACGGCTTTTTAAGAATCTTCAGCCATTCTGAGGTGTCGATCAGCATAGTCGGATCAAGCAGTACAGTTGCTTCTTTGCCGGTCAGCTCTTTAATGAGTTCCGCGCCACGCTCCTCTCGGACCGAAAGGTATTCAAAGCCTTCAAGACCATTTTTGTACGTCTTGAGATATTTTTTCGGGAATTCATCAAAGCCGAAGCTTGGGGCGATAGTCAGGCGCTGGGAGGGGGCGGCAAACATAAGCAGGAAATATTCAAGCTCACATCGGTCGTTTTTCCAGCAATGCCAGACCTGATCGGAGCCGGTGACATAATAGTCGTATTGATTTGCAAAATCACGAGGCAAATGCCGGTAATTTACAGGCGATGTCGTACTTAAATATTCATCCGAAAAGTCCTTTATATACAACCGTCTTTTAGCAAGAAGTTTTTTCTTTTTAGTCTTCTCTTTTTCCAGTCCTGCGTGTTGAAGGACAAAGTGAGCGATTCTTTTTAGAATTTTTATGGGATTTAAATAAATTCTTGCAGGCTTTATTTGCACTGCGTCAACGACTGTTGTGACGCAAAAACCCATATTTTGGAAATACGTTTGTGAGGCGTAGTTTTGAAGTTTATTTCCAAAATTTGAATCGTCGTAGAGGGTTACAATAGCAATAGAATTAAAGTTACCTGCCTTTTCCAAACAATGTTCCTCCATTTTTCGCATAAAGTCCCCCTACATAGCAATACGTGTATATGTGCTTACTGTGTAGAAAGAATTATTTGTTCATTTTTCGATATCAATTATAGAGTATTTTGTCCGCTTTGTCAACACGAATTGTACTTGTCAAAAAAAGCAGATGCAAAAAAAAATTTGAATGAAACCATCGTACATATGATGCGTATATGTAAGACTATAACGTTAAACTTGCAGCATGTGAAACTTTATTTGAATGACCCGCAGCATTTCTGTCCATCCGATCAAAACGCGTATTCCGTTCCGGCGTCATCTTCTCTTCTTGAACGTGTGACCCGAACGAAGCACGAACTATGAGCGTGAAGACAGAACTGCGCTCAGACACTCGGTCGTAGTCGGATATGCTGTGAGGATAACGGTGTGGATGCTGAGAGCGGCATCGACGCACAATGATGTTCTTGCAGACGATGATTTTTTCGGTCATTTTCTCAGTACCTGTATTTCGTGTAGTTCTACAACGCCGTCGCACACAGGAACCTGTGCCAAAAGTCCGACCTTAATGACAGAATCGGCAGAAATGCAATCACACACTTCCCGGCTTAAATTCCGCACGCTCTTATCCGCTTTCATTCCGCATGGATAAAACACTACAGCGGTGCAAATAATAACCTTGTGAATATCCAAATCACGACTTTTTTAGATGGAAAGGTTCAAATAAAATGAAAGCTACCGGAATTGTTAGACGCATCGACGATCTCGGACGCGTCGTCATACCGAAGGAGATCAGGCGCACAATGCGTATACGCGAGGGCGACCCGTTATTGATGACATTGAACAAGTCAAATATGTTTGTAATCGAAATGATAAGATTGGGGGAAAGATTGAGCAGGAGTGATACATAATCGATCGCGATTTATTGTTCGTGACGCCATGCACTCTATACGATTTGAGATAGTCGTGGCAGTTCAACTGCCTATAATAACTGGCTCGCTGACGACAACATATGATCGGCGTGTGACTTTTGACTACATCTGAATCAATGAATCAAAACACACAACATTGCCTTAAACAGTTGACTTTTTCCCGATTTTCGGGTATCATTAATATAGAGGGAGTGATGAATATGACCGAGACTGAGCTTGAACGGAAAGAACG
>CANQMJ010000063.1 GCA_947624945.1 uncultured Clostridia bacterium
GTTGCCCGCGATCAGGCCCTCGCAGACCTCCTCGTTGAGGCCCAGGTTCAGGATCGTGTCCATCATGCCGGGCATGGACGCGCGCGCGCCGGAGCGCACGGACACCAGCAGCGGGTTCTTGGCGTCGCCGAACTTCTTGCCGTTGATCTTCTCGATCTTGGAAAGCGCCGTTTCGATCTGGTCCAGAATGTCCGGGCCGATGCTGCGCCAGCCATGAGCGCATTGATGTCGATGCCCGCGACAGCTATCGGGAGAAGTCCGACGGCCGTGAGCACGGAGTAACGTCCGCCGATGTCGTCCGGCACGACGAACGTCTCATACCCCATTCTGTCGGCAAACGTCTTGAGCGTGCCGCGCGCCTTGTCGGTCGTTGCGAAGATGCGCTCCTTCGCGCCGTCCTCGCCGTATTTTTTGACGATGAGCTCGCGGAACACGCGGAACGCTATCGCGGGCTCCGTCGTCGTGCCCGATTTCGATACGACGTTCACGCATATGTCCTTGCCCTCGCACATCTTCAACAGATCCGCGAGCGAAGATGCGGAAATGCTGTTGCCTGCGAAGTATATCTCCGGGCAGTCGCCGTGAAGCGCGTTATAGTTATTCGATTTGCAGTATTCGATAACGGCGCGCGCGCCGAGATACGAGCCGCCGATGCCGATGACGACGAGCACGTCGCACATCTTTTTTATGCGCTCCGCCGCCGATTTAATCCGCGCGAACTCTTCCTTGTCGTAAGCGACGGGAAGATCGACCCAGCCGAGAAAGTCATTCCCCGGGCCGTTCTTCGATTTTACGAGCGATAGCGCAGCCTCCGCCGCGGGCGCCGCATAGTCGAGCTCATGCTGTGAGACAAATTGCGAAACAAACTTTTTATTGATCTTAACGCTCATGATTTTTCCTTCCGTGACTGTGATTTGCCCCGAAACGGGGAATTTTCTGATTTAATCATATCACAAATCGCGGCGATTTACAATTCTTTTTTGTTATTGGGCGCGTTTTTTTCGGCTGCGGCGCGTCAGAGCAGCATCCCGCGCCACAGACGCGACAAAAGACCCCAATAGCTGATCTTTTCAACGTCGGCCGCCGCCGTCGCGGGGACTGTGCCGATGACCTCGCCGTTCAGCGTGTACGTAACCTCGCCGACAGTATCGCCCTTTTTTATTGGCGCCGCCGTTGTTTCATAAAGCGTCACCGTTTCGACGACGTTTTTGTCGCTTCCCTTTTTCAGTATCGCCGAAAACGGTCCGTACTCGGCGGCGACTTCGTTTTCGACGCCGCCTGTAACGGGGACGGAGCCGCACGCGCCGCCTTCGCTTTTATAAACGGAATAGTTCGCGTAGCCGTAATCGAGCAACGACTTCGCCGCCTCGTTTCTGATGTCGCGCGTCGGCGAGCCCATAATTACCGCGATCAGCGACATTCCGTCGCGCTCCGCCGTCGCCGAAATGCAAAAGCCCGCCTTAGACGTCGAACCTGTCTTGAGCCCGGTCGCGCCCCGGTAAAAACGCACGAGCCTGTTCGTGTTCGTGAGTCCGAACGCGCCGTTCCTTATCGAATCCATCCAAACCGTCGTATACTCGAATATCTCCGGATGCTTCGTTATGAGCTCGCGCGACATTATGGCGATATCGCGCGCCGATATAAGATGCTCCGCCGCGTCGGGCGCGTCGTCAAGCCCGTTCGTGTTGACGAAATGCGTGTGCTCCATGCCGAGTTCGGCGGCGCGCTCGTTCATCCGCGCGATAAACGCGTCCTCGCTGCCCGCGACATACTCCGCAAGCGCGACCGTCGCGTCGTTCGCCGATGCGATGAGCACGCATTTCAAAAGCTCCGACACCGGCATCGTCTCGCCCGGCTCGAGATAGACCTGCGAGCCTCCCATCGACGCTGCGTTCTCGCTGCACGATACGGGATCGTCGAGCGTGATCGTCCCCGCGTCCACCGCCTCCATGACGAGCAGCACCGACATTATCTTCGTCACCGATGCGGGCGGCAGCGCCTCGTCGGCGTTGGATTCGTAAAGCACCGTCCCCGTCGACGCTTCCATCAGAATGCAGCTCTTTGCGTTGATGTTCAGCTCCGCCGACGACGGCACGGACGCGTCGACATATACGGAGCCGCCCGCAGGCACGCCGTCCGTTGCGAGTTCTGCGTCGTCTGCGGCACAGAGCGGCACCGAGAATATCATCGCGGCACACAGCGCGGCTGATATGACTTTCTTTAACAGTTTCATTTTTATCCCCCATATTAAAAACGCTGTTGTTTTGCTATATCTATACGATGCGTCCGCGCCGTTTATGAACGATATACAAAAACAGCGGAGGACGCTGTGCGTCCCCCGCTGCCATAATTTTTTCGTTTATACTACGCGTTTGATATATCTGAATACGAGTCTGTTTTTGTGCGACAGTCCGATGTAGACGTTCTTTATCAGGTCGCCGTAGTACTTTGCAAGCTCCGAAAGCTCCTCGCGTCCGAGCGAATGACCGAATTCTTCGTTCGAGATATGCCCGAGCACCGTCGATAACGGGTACGTCGACGCTTTGCCGACGAACGGAGTAAGTCTCGACGCGTACTCGTCGGACAGCTCGCCTATGCGCGGCGGCAGACCGAGCGCAGTATATATATCGTATATGCCGAGGTCGATATCGTGCGCGTCGCGCCGTATCTCGTCCTCCGTCATCGGACGGCTCACGTCGCAGCACCTCTCGACAAGCTCGCGCCTTCTCCTGCACGCCTTTTTACCGCGACGGTGAAGGACGATAATATATACGATGAGTCCCAAAAGCAGAGCGCCGCCGACCGATGCCGCTATTATGAGCGCGATCTTCACTATGCGTTCGCTGTCGTCTGTCTCGGGCTGCTCGACTTCATCGCCATCGTCAGGCTCCGCGGGAGTATGATCGGGAATGTTTGTCGGAGTGTGACTGCCTATCCCCGGAGCATCGCCGATATCGTCGGACGGTTCCATCGAAAGATTGCCGTACATGCTGTCATGCATCGCGGGCGTCGCCTCGTACTGCACCCAGCCGAGCCCGTCATAGTAGACCTCGACCCACGCGTGAGCGTCGCTGTCGAGCACGTCAGTTTTGTACCGCAGCATCGCGGGCATAGACTGTTCTGTCTCGAAATCGTCAGCCAGATACCCTTCGCAGTAGCGCGCCGGTATGCCTATCGAACGCAGCATAAGCGTGAGCGACGACGCGAACTGCACACAGTAGCCTGTCTTAGTCTCGGTCAGAAATTCAACAACTGCGGACTTGTCAGGTTCAACTATTTCCTCGTCGACCGCGTCCGTAACCTCGTCCGTGTCAACGCTTTCTCCGTCGTCGGTCTCCGCGTCGGTCCCCGCCGTATCGGTCGTTTCCGGCGTCGGTTCGGGACGCGTCTTTGTGTATGTGAAGTTGTCGTTGAGATACTCGACAAGCATCATGATGACGGTGTGATAGTTTTCTACGCTCGGCTTTTCACCGTCGCCGACGTCCGCATTATAGCTTGCGAGCACGCTTTGCACAACGTCCCTTATCTCGTCATTGTCGATGTCGGTCTCGAGATACGTCTCATACACATAATCGGCGTAACGCTCCTCAAGCTCCGCGTTTGCGAGTATGCGCGCGCGCTCTTCGTCCGTCATCTGCGTTATATACCGCCGCAGCATCGAGACTGCCGGCAGTTCTATGCCGTATTCGTTCTCGATCTTATGCTCCGTTTCGAACAGATACCGCTCGATCTCGTCTTCAGTGCCGCCGATAAGGCTGTCTGGCTCGCCCGAGCGTATGAGCGCCAGCGTCGCTTTATATTCACCTATCTCGTCGGCGAAAACGCCGCCGAGGTCGGTGCTCCGCATCGTCGTCACGAGCGAATCCGTGGAATATGACGAGCCCTCGAAGAAATAACGCGACGTCCATATGCCGTCGAAGTATTTATTATACGGCATACGCGACGGTTCGGACGTGCCGTACGATAAAAGTCCCATCGACGGACGCACGAACGACGGCAGCATAAGTATCGGCGTGTTGCCCGCCGTGCGGGTTACGGAGACGCGCTCCGATATGAAGCCGCGCTCGGTGTTCGCGCGGTAGCCGGTCGAGGGCGAGTAACGCGCATACGCGGGAAAGATCGCCTCGTAAAAGTTCTCCGTCAGCGTCTCGGGCGTGAAACCTGCGCCGAAGCGCGCGTCGTAGCTTTCGATGTCGTCGAACGTCGCCGAGTACCACCTGTCGTTTTCATATCTCGTCCCTATCCATGTGCGGAGATATATCGGCGATTTATACGGTGCGTTTACGTTTGCTATGACTATATCCTCGTATTCGGGATATGTCGCCTCGGTCGAGCGCGAGTCTCCCGACGCCGCGCCGTCCATATACTGCGGGTCGTTTAGGTCGATGCGGTCGCTCGACAGAAACGACGTCACGTACTTTCTCGCCGTGCTCATAACTTCGGATAAGTACGGCAGTCCCGGGTCGCTCTCCTCAACAAACCGCGCGGGAAGTACGATGACCGCTGCCGCCAGCGCAAACGTGAATAGTCCCGTCACTCCGCCGAACGCATAGCTCGCGCGAGCCGTGTCTGAGTCGAGCCTCTGCGCGCGCAAATAACTGCGTTTCCACGTCCGCTTCTCGGATGCGGCTGCTTTTTTCTCATTCTTTCTGCGCTTTTTTTCGTCTCGTATGCGTTGACGGCGAGCCTTCGACGTCTCAAGATGCAGCTCGTCGACGGAGCTTTTCTTCGCGCCTTTGATTTTTTTGCGCTTTGCCGTTTTCTTCGACTCACGTTCGAGACGTTTTTCGCCGCGCGTTTTCTTTCGCTCGATGCCTTCGAGCGGGTCGGGCATCACCTCGTGTTCCCCGACGAGCCGCTTCTTCTTTGTGACGCGAGTATACCGTCTGTCGTATAGCCACAGCGATACGACTCCTGCCGCCGCCGACACGAAGACAGCGAATCCCCAGTTCGTCTCCATTATGTTATAGAGGAATATCGGCACCGTGAATACAGCCGTCATCGGTATGAGGTAGACGCCGCGGCAACGTCTGACGATCGCGGGCACGAAAAGGACGGACAAAAGCATCACGAAAAGCATAATTCCGCCCGAGAACAGTTCATTTTCGCTGTATATAGAGTTTTCCTCCGTCTCGATCAACAGCGAAAGAAGTCCCGTCTGTCCGACGTCGGCAAAGCGTTCAATGACTGCATTATGTATCGCCATGACAGCCTCGGTCACAAAGCCGGGGATAGATAGCGCATACGACAAAAGCTCGCCGAATACGGCTCCGATAAATGCGAGCAGTCCTATCGGGGCGAATCGTTTTCCGCATGACAAAAGCGAGAGCGACGCCGAAAACAGCAGCGCCGGTATCACTATCGCGGACAGCGTCGTCTTGTCGGGTACTATCTTGAATGCGTCGGCAAACAGGTAAGCAAGTCCCGTCACAAATCCTGCGGCAACGACGGCGCGGCATACGGCGCCTATTATCTCGGATATGACCGAATGGCGCTGGCGCGTCGGCACGTAAACGAGCTCGCGCGCTCGTTTGTCGGGCTCCGCCACAAGCGGCGCGCCCGTATCGAGCGGTATCGTAGAAAGGTCTATTTCATTGTTCACTGATGTCCTCCACCCCGCTCTTCGTCCTCCACGACGAGTCTACCGTCGTCAGGATAATGTTGTTTTCACCATAGCGCACGCGGCACCGTTCGAGATATTCCCTGCGCGCCGCCTTGTCGCGGAATCTGTCGATCGGGTCGAACAGCAGTATTTCCGTGCGTTCGGCACCTGCTCCGCGCGATGCGTCGATATAATCGGACAGACTGTCGAGGCTTGCCGCCGCCGTCACATATATGAACGTCGGCGAATCGTCGTCGCCGATGAGCGCCGGCAGGCGCGTCACCGACATGTCGCGGTCACAGAACGGCGCCGTGCCGAAATGCTTGAACAGCGCGTCGAGGTCGGACAAAGTGTGCACGCGGTACGCGAAAAAGCCGCTGCCCGCGCGCTCGTCGAACCACACTAGCGTGACCGTGCTGCCGCGCCATATCTCGTCGGTCACGACGCCTATCGCGAGTTCCGACACGCCGTCGGCGCAGTATTCGTCGAGGTCGAACATATCCTCCTGCGCGATGCCTCCCATAAGTGTTCCCGCGTCGAAATTCTCGTCTTCGCGCCGTTCGGACGCGTCGTCAACGCCGCCTTCGCCGCCCGCCGACGGTTGAGATGTCGACGCGTCGAGCCTGAATTTGGCGACAGCCGCCGCTGCCGCCGCTCTGTCAGAGGCTGCGTCTGCTATCGCGGACATCCTCTCCTCCGGCGTTAAAAGCGCGTCCTGCGGAAGTTCGGGCAGACGCAGTTTTACTACGTGCCGCTCTGAGTTCTTTGCGTCCGATTTGTTTGTCCGCGTATTTTTCTTTTGACCGAATTTTTCGTTTTCATCGGAAAACAGAGTCGCGAAGTCGCAGAATATGTATATGTTTTTGCCGACGCTCGGCTTGTAGTCGTTTACCTGAAGGTCCTGCATCTTCGAGGACAGCTTCCAGTGTATATGCTTGAGCGGGTCGCCGCCCCTGTACTCGCGTATCTGATTCGCCTCGCTCGACAGTATGCCGCCTGCTGCAAACTTGCTTTCGGACGGAACGTCGGACGGCGAGTTGTCGTCGCCGCGCGAATAGAGTATGCGGCGCGGCATGACGTAGATCTTGCTGTATATGTTGACGCGTCTGCGCATTCTTATGATGCGGAACATGTCGGAGACGTATATGCAGCCGACGCCGACCTTATAGCTGCCGCGGTAGCGGAACGTCACCTCGCTGTCGAAGTAGTATTCGCCGCGCGGTAGTATCGACATCGAGACGATGCGGCTCTCGCACATAACGCCGTCCTCCGACGGCAAAAACAGTTCGACCTCCGTGAACGGCAGCGGCAGTACGGAATAGTTCGACACGCGGAATTCATATCCGATCTTCGTCAGCTTTTCGACCGTCGTCTCGTCTGACAGCACGAACGCGCCGACATTCGCCCGTCCGATAAGGACGTAGATAAACGACATCACCGGCATCATCGTCACGAACCACATAAAAACGACCGACACGGGCGAGCGGAGCGCCTGTGTAAAAACGACGGCGAAGATCAGGATCGCAATATAGTATTTAAGTCCCTTGCCGAATGAAAAGATCGGATACGCGGCGTCCTTTTTTCGGAGCCTTTTCATCTTACTTCACCGACCGAGCGGTCCTCGACGTACGGGACCTCGACGGAACGCCGTATCTCGGTGAGGATATCGTTCGCGGCGACACGGCTGAGGCGCGCCTCCTGCTTTAATATGAGCCTGTGACCGACGACGGCGGCAAATACGGCCGCCGCGTCGTCGGGCAAAACGTAGCTTCTGCCGCGCGTGAACGCGAACGATTGCGACAGCTTCATCAGCGCGACGGACGCGCGCGGACTTGCGCCGAGCGATACGGACGGGTGCGTTCTCGTCGCCTGCACGAGGCTGACGATGTATTTGTATATCTTCGGGTCAACGTATATATCGCGGACTATGCGCTGCATTTCGCGCAGCGTTGCGTCGTCGCCTATCGTCTTTACGTTGTCGAGCGGATTCTGTTTGTTTCGCGAGTCGACGATGTCTATTTCTTCCTCGAGCGTCGGATATCCCATCGACAGTTTTATCATGAATCTGTCGAGCTGCGCCTCAGGAAGCGGATATGTGCCGACGTAGCCCGCCGGGTTCTGCGTCGCGATGACCATAAACGGGTCGGGTATATCGTATGTAACGCCGTCGACGGTCACTCTGCCCTCCTCCATCGCCTCGAGCAGCGACGACTGCGTTTTCGGGGAGGCGCGGTTTATCTCATCCGCGAGCAGAAGATTGCACATCACGAGTCCTTCGCGCATCTCGAAGCTCTCGGTCTTTCTGTTGTACATGTTGAAGCCCGTTATATCCGACGCCATGACGTCCGGCGTGAACTGCGCGCGTTTGAACGACAGTCCCGCCGCCCTCGCGAGCGACGCCGCCATCGTCGTTTTGCCGACGCCGGGTACGTCCTCTATAAGCACATGACCGCCCGCGAGCATCGCGGCAGTCAACAAAACCACCTCGGCGTGTTTGCCGACGACGACCTTGTCGACCTCGCCGACTATCGCCTTATATACGCTGTGCGCCTGTTCGTATGTAAGCTGTTCTCTCTCGATGTTTGCGTTTGTGTTGTCCATTGTCCGCTCCTTTTTGTTTATTCATCTTTGACCGTTCGGCGAGTACCGTTCGATCAGCTCCGTTATGTCACATTCGTATATGCTGCCGCCGAGGACCGAGCCGTCCGGCTCTACGCACAGCGTCCTTATATCGCTCGGATCGTCATCGTAAGGGTTCTCTGGCGCGCCGTCTTTGAAATACTCGCCCAAGTATTTGAGCGCATTTCCCTCGGGGAATATCACGTTTCCGTCGCTTTCACCGACGCCGATATCGTTAAAGCGCGCGATTATCTCACGCGTTTTGACGTTATACTCGTTGTCGTCGTCAGCGCTGACGAGCCATGCGGGGTGGACGCGGACGCGCTCGATGCCTGCCCGCAAAAGCTCCGCCGCAAATCGCAGCACTATATCGAGCGGTATCGTCTCCTGATGAAACGCGTCGGCTGACACGAGAACGTCGTTGACTCCCGCGTCGCAAAGCATCCGCGCGACCTCCGCTATTTTGTACGCGTCTCGCGTGAAGAAGCCGTTCGTTATTATCTGCCGCTTCGGTATGCCGACATCGCGCGCCGCCGCGTGAATTTTGCATACAGCGTCCGGGTACAGAAGCGGCTCGCCGCCGAACGTCATGAGCGATTTTATATCGTATAGCCGCGTCACGCGTTCGACGAGCGCCGCTGCTGCGTTGCCGTCTATGTGTGCGCCCGCAGCCGTGTGGTCGCCCTCGGAGCAGTGACGGCACCCGCCCGTGCATGCGTATGTGACGACAAATTCGATGCGGTCAAGGTGTTTCAGATACGGATTTGCCATGTTCCCCTATATATAATGACGAAAAATCGACCTTGTTTGTTACGCCTAAATATAACTATATCATATCGGCAAAAGCGAGTTGTGAACAAACTGTAAATAATGTTTCAAAATCTGTTATTTTTTGTATATTTCACCCGTTCTGAAATCGCGGTAAACGTTTTCAAACCAGTCCTCACCCGTCGGTATCGGGCGAACATGTTCGAACGCGCAGTCAAATCCGCCGCCGCTGTATGATGCGGTCAGGACAGAGTCTGCGTGCGCCGTGTCCGTTTCGGGCGACAGTTTTGACAACAGCACGTCCGACGCGCTCATGTCCGTTATCAGATACGCGCCGCGCGACTTGCCGCCGTCGTCGATGTAGTAAAGCGCCGACGACAAAAACGCCGACTGCGTGATAAGTATGTCGCGGTTGATGTAAAGCTCGCAGAGCGCACACGCGTCCGCCGCGCCGTACATATCAAAGCGGGAAAGCTCCGATTTGACCTCTTCAAGCATTGATAAAATCGAACTTCGTTCACGCAAAAACGAGCAGCATTCCGTCATCATATGTGCAAAATGCGCGCGCTGCGCCATAACGCCGTCAAGCGTCAGCACACGGTCACCGCGACCAGTTTGCATCAGCGCCGAGAGTGCGCCGCCGTCTATGCGATGAGTCTTTTCGGCGCGCGACGATATCATCTCCGCCGCTCTTATGCCGCCGACCTGCGTCGAGTTGAGTGCGCTGCCGCCCGGACGCTGCACGCCGAACACGCCCGCCGCCTCGCCTATTACGAACAGTCCGTGAACGCGCGTCTCGTACCATTTGTCGACCTCGATGCCGCCGTTGCAGTGCTGTGCGCATACGGATATTTCGAGCTTTTCACGGTACAGGTCGACGCCGCGCGACGCGTACAGCTCGATCGCCGGCTCGTTCATCTGCGCGAGCCGTTCGATCGGCGTGTCAGCGGTCGAGCCGCATTTTTTAAGATAGTCGTATGCCTCCTCGCCCGCGAGCGATATATCGACCTCATCGCCTCGCATAAGCTCGGACGGCGAGCGCGTGAAGTCAAGGAACACGCGTCTGCCGCGCATCGTTTCGGAGAATACGGCAAGATCGACAGCGCTCGACAGATAATGTCCGTCACGGTATATCTTCGACGCCGAAAACGGCCACTCGTAGCCTTTACGGAAAACGGCGGCGAGCAGGTCAGACGAGTCAGGTATGTAATCGGCGAGAAATTCACGCTCGCTGCCGCCGTCCCTGTCGGTGCTGACATAGCGCGGCAGCACCTGCTGATAGCTGCCCGATACGTTCCATCTCGGCGACACGGACGCGAGCCCGTACTGGCTCTCGGTCAGGTTGATCCCGCGTGCACCCGCCGCAATAGGCGCGCCGAGCGCGCACGTCTGGCTTTCGGGATAAACGGTCGATTCATATATCGCCGACGGTCCGCCCGTCGCCCAAACGACGGCGGGCGCTGCGAATACCTCGTATGCGCCGTCCGACAACGTCAGCACGCCTTTTGCGATGCCATTGTACACGACTATCGCAACGGCACGTCTGCAGTCGTAGAACGGTATATGCTTCTCCGTCGCGTCTCGTTCGAGGTATTCGGTCATGTATTTCGACGTAAGCGGGCCGCACGACGTCGCGCGTCCTGCCGTGTCGTGGTCGGTGCGATAGCCGACGTAGCGTCCGTACTCGTTATGCGGAAACGGCACGCCGAGCGAGGTCAGGCGGTGGAACGCCCTCGTCGAGCACGTCGATTCGACGAGCGCGAGGTCGCCGTGCATCGAGCCGCCCGACATCATGTCGCGCGCCATGCTTTCGACGTCGTCGGTTTCGGACAGCTTGTAGTACGTCTGCTTGTCGCTGCCCGTGTTGCGCGACGTGCCCATGTTGCGCCCCTCTGTCACGATGGCTATGTTTTTGTATCCGAGCGAGTATAAAGATATGGCGCAGCCGAATCCAGCGGCACCGCTGCCGACGATAACGGCATCATATTCGCGTACAGGCACGTCGCCGTATGCGGTCGAAACGGTATAATCGGGCGATTTGACATTTATATTCATGATCTTCCCCGCAATGCATAATTATTTATGGTGAATACAGTTATATTCTATCACGTTTGCAGACAAATCTCAACCCAAGCGCAAAAAATGCTAAAAAATCGTCCGCAGGGCTTTATTTTGAACACGATTTGTGATATGATATATCAAAGCATGCGCTGTTTTTCGGCATGAAATTTGACTCATTTTTGTTATGCGCATGCATAACATTTGACGCGTACGCTTTATAATGCATTTGCCTATGATTTGCGTTTGCCGATAATACATTCGTCTAAATTATGAGGAGCACATATAGATGCAGATAACTGATTTTTCGCTCTTGTTTCCGACGGGTCACGATATGTCGCACACGCCGCATATCTCGCCCGAGACGATAGAGCAGCTTGAACTTGATTTGTTGTTTCAGCTGAAGAATTCTTCTCTCGAAGAATTCTTCACCACATCGCCCGAGGTGATAGCGTACAGGCAGGACGTGTTCGCCGACATGGAGTCGTGTCCCGAGATCGCGGAAACGCTGACAAAAGTCGTTCCTGTGCTCTATGACATAGAGGAGCTTCGCAAGCTCGCGTCGAGCGCGACGTCGCAGGGCTCGAATACCGAGTCGTATCTCTTTTCGCTGACCGAGATAGAGCTTTACACGTCTTGCATGTCGATACTTCACAAGGGACTGTCGCCGTGCCGCGACCGTGTTAAAAGCGCCGCGTTTCGCGCGCTTATCGAGCGCGTCATCGAGCTTACGGAGAGCGACTATTATAAAGACCTGAACGAGAAGCTGAACGCGCTGACGCAGCGCGTCCGCGACATCAAAAGCGTCACAGTCGGCGTGAACCTCGACGCGCAGCTCCGCCCGGTATACGCCGGCGTGCTGTCCATCAACTCTAAGCCGTTTCGAAGCGGCGAGGTTATTGACAAAATACTTCGCCTCAACTTCAAGAGCGACGAATACACGTGCATAGCTCAGCTTTCGCCGTTTATCAAGGGACAGTCCGAGAACCAGCAGTACGCGACGACGCACGCGTTCTATGCCGCGATAAACGACGTGTTCAAGGGCTCCGTCCATTCGTGGCGCAAGCTCGTCTCAGAGTATGTCCTCGACAACACCGATTTCCTGCTCGGACTTCTGCCCGAGGTAGAGTTCGTCGTCAAGTCGTCGCGTATAATTGCCGCCTTGCGCAAGCGCGGAATTAAGCTGTGCCACCCCGACGTGCGCCCGGTCGAGGAGCAGGCGCTCACGTTCCACGAACTCGCCAATCCGGTCGTCGCGCTCCGCATCGACGACGAGATCGTTACAAACGACCTTGATTTTGACGACAACGCGGGGATATACATTCTCACGGGACCTAACCGCGGCGGTAAATCGGTCATAACGTGCGCGCTCGGTCAGGCTGTCGCATTCTGTATGCTCGGTCTGCCCGTTCCCGCCGAATCGGCTGTCATATCGCCGTGCGACGGCATATTCGCCCACTTCCCGACGGGAAGCGAGGACACCATCGACAAAGGCAGGCTCGGCGAGGAATGTGCGCGTCTTGAAGAAATATTCGATTCCGCGACGAAGTACAGCCTCGTCCTGCTCGACGAGTCACTGTCGTCGACGGGTTCGTACGAGGCGGCGTACATCGCCTCGGAGGTGCTGACGGGATTTGCCGTGCTCGGATGCCATGTGCTGTTCTCAACGCATCTGCACGAGCTTGCGGCGCAGGTCGACAGGATCAACGAGGAATCGGCAGCGCGCGGCGGCATAAAAGTCGACAATCTCGTCGCGGGCATCGCCGACGGAAAGCGCAGCTTCCGCATACTGCGTCAGAGTCCCGACGGCAAGAGTTACGCGCACGATATAGCCGAAAAATACAATCTTTCGCTGTCGCAGATAATGGAAAAGCTCGGCGGCAAAATCGAAAATAAAACGTGAGGTCAGATATGAACGAAATACTCAGACTTATTGAAAGTGATGCGCGGCTCACATCGGACGAGATCGCCATTATGCTCGGCAAGGAAAAGGGCGACGTCGCCAAAATGATCGAAAAATGCGAGGCAGACGGCGTGATACTCGGCTACCGTGCCGTCGTCGACTGGGACAAAACGGATCGCGAATACGTCACCGCATTTATCGAGATAAAGATAACGCCGCGCCGCGACCGCGGCTTTGACGCGCTCGCGGAACGCATTTACAAGTACCCGGAGG
>CANQMJ010000064.1 GCA_947624945.1 uncultured Clostridia bacterium
ACAGATACTCAACTGCTGCCACCCGAACGCGCTCATGACGCTGTCCGAATACCTCGAGGACTACGCGTCGCCCAAGACGAAGGAAGTCGGCTATGCGATGATAGAGCGCGAGCTCGCGCGCATACCGGGCGACAAGGTGCGCGCTATCGCGGCGCAGAACATCGCCGACATCAGAAACTCTAACCGCCGCGATTTCAGATTCTAAAGCCGGAGGCGCATATGAGTCTTAACGATACTGTTTCCGCCGAGCGCGTCCACATCGCGTTTTACGGCATGAGGAACGCGGGCAAGTCGAGCCTTGTCAACGCGGTGACGGGGCAGTCGCTGTCCGTCGTCTCCGAGGTGAAGGGCACGACGACAGACCCGGTCAAAAAGGCGATGGAGCTTCTGCCGCTCGGTCCCGTCGTAATAATCGACACGCCCGGACTCGACGACGAGGGCGAGCTCGGCGGTATGCGCGTGCAGAAAGCGCGCGAGACGCTCGCCAAGACCGACATCGCGGTGCTCGTCGTTGACGGCACGGTCGGTTACAGCGAGCTTGACCGCTCGATGTGCCGCGTATTCGATGAAAAAAGCATCCCCTATATTGTCGCACTGAACAAGTGCGACATCTGCACGGACAAAAAAGCGCCCGGCAAGCGCGAGCTGTACGTCAGCGCTGTCACGGGCGAGGGCATATTTGAGCTGAAAGAGCGTCTCGGTGCGTTCGCATCTGCGGCGAAGGCGAATAAGGACGAGAAATACATCGTCGCCGACCTTTTGCCGGACGGCGCGCACGTCGTGCTCGTCGTGCCCGTCGACGAATCGGCGCCGAAAGGGCGGCTCATACTGCCGCAGCAGCAGGCGATGCGCGAGCTGCTCGACACGCACCGCACGTTTTCTGTTTGTCAGCCCGAGGAGCTGACTCGCACGCTGTCGTCGCTGCGCGAGCCGCCCGCGATGGTCATCACCGACTCGCAGGCGTTCGAGCGCGTCGCGCGCGACGTGCCGGAGTCGGTCACGCTGACGTCGTTCTCGATCCTGTTCGCGCGCTACAAGGGCGACCTTGACGCCCTCATCGCGGGCGCGGACGCGCTGTCGAAGCTTGAGAATGGCGACCGCGTGCTCATATCGGAGGGATGTACGCATCACAGGCAGTGCAACGACATCGGCACGGTGAAGCTGCCGAAGTGGATAGAGTCGTACACGGGAAAAAAGCCCGCGTATTCGTTCACGTCCGGCGGCGAGTTTCCCGACGATCTGTCCGGTTACCGTCTCGTCGTTCACTGCGGCGGCTGCATGCTGAATGAGCGCGAGATGAAGTCGCGCATCGAGCGCGCCGCGTCACAAGGCGTGCCGATAGTCAATTACGGCGTCGCCATTGCGCAGATGAAAGGCATCCTCGCCCGCAGCCTCCGCGGCGTGAGGAAGTAATAATAATTTCCCGGGGGAAGGCACTTTTTACAAAAAGTGCCTTCCCCCGGACCCCTATCTTCAAAAATTTTTATTACAAGTTTTTCTTTTTTACAAAGTAAACGAGAACAATATCCTCGGAGATAGCTTAAGATAAACACTATTTAGTCCGCTTTTGGAGAAGGTAGGGGACACCTTTTACCAAAAGGGGTCCCCGAATAAAGAAGTTCCTTCCATTTACCCCTTTTTCAAGAACTTTTTGACAAGTTTTCTTTTTTTCAAAGTAAACGAAAACAATATCTTCAGGGCGTACTTAAAATAATCACTAATCGGTCCGCTTTTGGAGAAGGTAGGGGACACCTTTTACAAAAAGGGGTCCCCGATAAAAAAGTTACTCCGCGTTCAATCTTTAATTATCTTATTATACGCGCGCGGGTACTGCGGCGGCGTGTCCGCCGCCTTTTCCATCGTCACAATGACGCGCGATAGCGTCTCCGTCGACGACGAAAGTGTCATTTCATGCGTCACCGCACCCGCAAGCCCCATAAACTTCGCGGTTTCCGCCGCTTCCGCGATCTCATCCCGCGTCTGAGAAGCCTCGCCCTTCATCGCTATGAGTACGCCGCCGCGCCTCAAAAATGCACCGCCGAGCTCGCACAAAATGCGCATACGCGAGACTGCGCGCGCCGTCACCGCGTCAAACCGTGCGCGGTACGCGTCCTCGTGCGCCAGCGTCTCGGCGCGTCCGCAGACGGGTGAAACATTGTCAAGCCTCAGCATGCGCGCGGCTTCTTCGATGAAACGCACCTTTTTCGACGTCGCGTCGAGCGGCATTATTTTCACATCGGGACGCATTATCGCGACAGGCACAGACGGGAAACCGGCGCCCGCACCTATGTCGAGCACGCGCGCGCCGCTTTGTATGTACGGCAACACCGTCATCGAATCGACGAGATGACGCAGCATCAGCGTCTCCGGCTCCGTGACAGATGTGAGATTGTATTTTTTATTTTCCGCAACGAGAAGCTCCGCGAATTCGAGCATTTTCCGCGCCGCGTCCCCGCCGCACTCGATATTGTTCATCCCGCATATCTCTAAAAACATTCGTAATTCCATAACATCCTCAAAAGTCAATGAAAGTTCTTGAAGGGATGGGAGGTGTCGTAGGGAAGGGGGACTTTTTTCAAAAAGTCCCCCTTCCATCTGACTTAGAACCCAAATAAATCAACAAAACCGACACGTCGGCGGGGGTGACGCCGTCGAGGCGGGACGCCTCGCCCACAGATAGCGGACGATGAACGGACAGCTTTTCCGCCGCCTCGAGCGACAGTCCGCGTATCTCTTTATAGTCGATGTCGGCGGGGAGCGCCATGTCCTCACGCGCGCGGACGCGGCGTATCGCTTCGTTCTGGCGCTTTATGTAACCCTCGTACTTCACCGACGTCTCGACCGTGCGTATCGCCGACGCCGACAGCGCGGGGCGCGTTACATCTATCGGCAAAAGCGCCTCATAATCGAGTTCGGGACGGCGCAGAAGCTCCGCGAGCGTGCAGCCCGCCACAATCGGCGACGACATGTGCGAGGTGAGGCACGCGTTCACCGCGTCTGTCGGCGCGACGCCCGTATGCAAAAGCCGAGCAATCTCCGCCTCTATCGCCGCCATCTTGGACTCGAACGCATCCCACCTTTCGCCGTCGATGAGATGTGCCGCATGTGCAAGCGGCGTCAGCCTCGCGTCGGCGTTGTCCTGCCTCATCACGAGCCTGTACTCGGACCGCGACGTCATGATGCGGTACGGCTCCCGCGTCCCCTTCGTCACAAGATCGTCTATCATTATGCCTATGTACGAGGACGACCGCGGCACGACGAGCGGCGGGAGCCCGCGCTCGTAGAGCGCCGCGTTCGCGCCCGCGACGAGTCCCTGCGCCGCCGCTTCCTCGTATCCCGATGTTCCGTTCGACTGTCCGGCAGAGTAAAGTCCCTCGACTCCGCGCACCGACAGCGCCGCCGTCAGCGACAGCGGGTCGAGGCAGTCGTACTCGATCGCGTAAGCGTGGCGCGTGATGTGTGCGTTCGCAAATCCCGGCAGCGTGCGCAGCATCGCGTACTGCACGTCGACCGGCATCGAGGTAGAGAATCCGCCGATGTATAGCTCGTCCGACCCCTTTCCCATCGGCTCGACGAAGAGCTGATGGCGCTCCTTGTCCGCGAATCTCACGAGCTTGTCCTCTATCGACGGGCAGTAGCGCGGACCGCGCCCGTGTATGTTGCCCGAGTACATGGCGGACCGTGTGAGATTATCGAGTATGACGCGGTGCGTATCCGCGTTCGTATAGACGATGTGGCACGGCGTCTGTTCTACGCCGTCCATGTAGTTCTCGTCCGTATAGTACGAGAACGGGACGGGATGCTCCTCCCCGTACTGCACTTCCATCTCGGAAAAATCGACCGTCCTCGCCGACACGCGGACGGGAGTGCCCGTTTTGAACCGCATGAGCGGCACGCCGAGTCCGCGCAGCGACTCGGACAGCATCGACGCGGGCAGCGAGCCGTCGGGGCCGGCGGGATAGTTTATGTCGCCGACGTGGACGTGTCCCGCAAGGTACGTGCCCGTCGCAATAACGACGGCGCTGCACTCGACGCGCGCGCCGAGGCGCGTTTTCACCGCCGTGACTCTGCCGCGCTCCGTCTCGATCGCGACTATCTCGCCCTGACACAGCTTTATTTTCGGCTCGTTTTGCAGCATTGAAAGCACGGTGCGGTGATACTTTGCTCTGTCCGCCTGAACGCGTTTGGAGCGGACAGCCGAGCCGCGGCTCTCGTTGAGCGTGCGGCTCTGGAGCGTGCACAGATCGGCGGCGCGTCCCATGACGCCGCCGAGCGCGTCCGTCTCATATACGAGATGCCCCTTGCCGCTGCCGCCTATCGACGGATTGCACGGCATATTCGCGACAGCGTCGAGCGACAGCGTGAACAACATGACGTCGCACCCGACTCTCGCCGCCGCCATCGCCGCCTCGACTCCCGCATGTCCCGCGCCGATTATTATTATCATGTATTTTTTTTTGACGGGGGAAACTTTTTGCAAAAAGTTTCCCCCGGACCCCTTTCAAAAAATCTTATTAACTGTTTTCATCTTCGGGAAGGACTGTCAGCGACGCTTTGGCAAGAATCGTCCATTTGCCGTTTCCGTATGCGGCGATAATGCCCGTCGAGGGCTCCTCGATGTGCTCGTATACGCCGTAGGGAATGACGAAACTGCCGTTTTCATCTATAAGCGCGCATTTGCCGTCCTTTTTTATCGCGGCAAGTCCCTCCGAAAAAGGCGTTGCCTCCTCAAGGTCGGGGTCGACGACCCACCTCCCCGTAAAGTCCATGTACCCGTACCCGTACTTGCCGCGCAAAAGCAGCATGCCGTTCGAGTACGCTTTGACCTCGTATCCGGCGGGGATATAGAACCGCTCGCCCTCCATCGTCATGATGATGTTCTCGTCGCTTTGCGCGTACGTTTCGTTTTTGGAATGATACCTGTAATAATTCGCCGACAGGACGCGTGCGCGGACGAGTCCGTGGTCATAGTAGTAGAATCCTATCGACTCTTCTCCGTCGGTGAGCGGACGCAGCAGTATGTCGACGACGGTGCGGTCCTGCGACGGTATCTTGCGCGAACGCGCCGACTTTATCGCCGTCGAGCCCGAACGCGAGATATAGTACATCTCGCCGTCATCGTTAAAGACTGCGGCGCGCTCCTCCGAGAACTGATACGCGGCCGTATATTTGTAGTCGCGCAGCCGCTTGCCACCCTCGTCCGCGAGCGCGAATTTGTACCCGTCGCCGCTTTTGCGCGAGACGAACGTGCGCGAATCGGACGGCGCGCCGTAATCGGGCGCATAGTCGAATCGGACGCCGCGTCCGTCGACCTCGGGGATATAGTCGGCAGGCTCGAACGCGTGCGTTTCACCGTTTATAACGTAAAAGTCGCCCGTGCCGATGCCGTGCTCGCCGACCGTTTCAAACAGCGGGTCCCCGTATTTGTCGCGGCAGTACGCGGGCACGATGACGCTCTCGTCGAAGCTGCCGATGCTTTCGCCGTTCACGTCGACTATGTTGTATACGCCGTCCGTCTCCGTCTCGACGATGAGAAGCCCCATATACGTGTAGACGGCGGGACTGTCCGTCTCATACGGCGTATAGACGATGTCGTTCTGCTTTCCCTCGCCGCTGTTTGTGTACGATATGTCGAATTCCGTCGTCGTATGCGACGAATAATATCCGGGAAGAAGCTCGTCCGCGCCGTCAAGTTCACAGAGCGTCCACCCACCGTCCGCCGTCCATTCCGCATACGACACTTCATATCCGTCGGACAGCGGTGACAACGTGAACTCGCCGTCATTCGGCTGCGCCGTATCTGGCGGCGCCGACGTGTCCGACGTGTCGTCACTTGCCGTATCTGTCGACGCGCCCGTTTCCGTCGCCGCCGCGCCCGTGTCCGACGTCGATACGGGCGGCGATGTTTCCGCCGTCGTTTCCGCGTCCTTGCCGCGCACTATCATCGATATGTCGAACCAGCCGTAGAGATACATCACCGAGACGGCGCACAAAAGGAGCATCAGCAAAAGTGCCGGCAGACGCTGTAATATCGGCCGCATGTACTTTTTCATCGACAGCTCCTTTCGGGTATCATTTATGGTATTTTCCGCCCGCCATGATGTTGCACGAGCGGTAGAGTATCTCATACAGTATCGGCTGCATCATCGCGTGCGGGAACGTGAAATCCGACACCGACAGCCGCAGACGCGCTGCCGACTTCACCTCGTCGGAAAGTCCGTACGAGCTGCCTATGACGAACGCGACCTTGCCCGCGTCCGCGTATCTTCGCAGCTCGTCCGCGAACGATACCGAGTCGAACCGCTTGCCCTCCACGCACATCGCCACTATCTGCGCGCCTTTCGCCGAGCGCAGTATCGACTTGCCCTCGGCATCGAGCGCGCCCGCTATCTGCGCCGGCGACGGCTCCGCGGGCAGCTTCTTTGCGGGCAGCTCCGTCCGCGTCAGATTGCAGTACGCGGACAGCCGCTTCGCGTATTCGTCGCGAATCTCGCGGTAATACTGCTCCTTCAGCTGTCCGACCGTTATTATTTCAAATGCATACATATGTTAAATGTGTTAAACGACTCGCAGCGGCTCGAACCGTTTTGCGACATCTAGCGAATATTCTTTGCCGACCTCGTCGAGCGCTCTCCTTACCGTGTTGAATGCAGTCTCTGGCGTGTTGTTGTCCCGCGACAGATGCGCGAGCGTGAACGAACGCACGCCGCGTTCGAGCATATACCTTGACGCGTCAGCCGCGGCGGCGTTTGAAAGATGTCCGATGTCGGACAGTATGCGCTCCTTCAGATAAAACGGATACGGACCGTGCCGCAGCATCTCGACGTCGTGGTTCGATTCGAGCACGACGTGCGTACACGTCGAGAGCAGCGACAGCATGTCGCCGTCGATAAATCCCGTGTCGGTACACAGTCCTATCCTGACGCCGCTGCCTTCAATATCGACTATATATCCCACCGACGCGGCGCTGTCGTGATGCGTCGGGAACGACGTGACCGTCATGCACCCGACGCGTTCCGTATACATTATCGGATGCGGCACGACGCAGCCGCGGTCATACGGGTCCGACATATGCGAAAGCGAGTCGTAGGTCATATGCACAGGCACGCACAGCCGCCTTGACATAACGTCGAGCGCCGAGACGTGGTCGTGGTGCTCGTGCGTGACGAACACGGCGCGCAGCGTGCCTGCGTCTACGCCGACGGACGCGCACGCGTTCTTTATCGCCGTGCATGAGCGTCCCGCGTCGATAAGTATCGAGTCGCCGCCCGCCGATATGCATAGACTGTTGCCCGAGCTGCCCGAAAAAAGCGTATACGCGGACACCGTCATTGGCTGAGCCCCTTTATCCAGTCCGTCACCGTCGGCAGATAGTATAGCTCGATTATCTCAAAAATGAACACGAACAGTATCGCCGTCAGCGGGATCAGCAGCACCTTCGCCGCGCGCTTGCGCTTCGTGTCGGACTCTATGTACGCGGTCTTTTCCTCCGCCGACATCGAATTGTCGAGATCGGTGAGTTGCAGCGTCTTATTCGAGAATCCGCGCTGGAGTATCACGACGGCGAGCAGAAGCGCGCATCCGCACGCCATGTACGTCCACATTATGACCGTGTACCATACGCCCGGCAGCTTGCCCTCGTCGACGAGCATGACGACGAGACGGTATACGGCGAACAAAACGAGTGTGACGGCTAACAGCGCCCAAAGCATGTTGAGCCGCTTTCCCGTTTTCGCGCCGTCCTTATCCTTTTTCATCGCTCAGAATACGCGCACCGCGCCGAGCTCGCGTATGCGGAGCACCATGCACGCGCCGTCGCCGAATACGGAGTCAAGCAGCCTGCGGTAGTCCTCGACATATTCGTTCGGCACGAACGCCTGAATAGTTCCGGCAAATCCGCCGCCGTGGACGCGCCATGCGCCGCGTTTATCCTCGAGATATGACTCAGATACTGCGAGCGCGACCGAGAGTCCCTGCTCGCTGACGTTCTTCGTCGTGTATACGTTTTGCAGATATTTATAGCTCGAGTTGCCGGAGGCGAGTATGTAATGAAGGAATCCGTCAAGATCGTCGTTTTTCAGGCATGCGACTGTCTTTTCGACTCTCTCGTCCTCCCTGATCTCGTGGTAGGCGCGCAGCCATGCTCTGTCCCCGCACTTCTCGCGCAGGACGCGCGCGCTCCCGATAATTTCGGGAAGTTCGACGGGACGGAGCACAGGCTGACCAAGCTCCGCGGCGACCGCCTTCATCTCCGCGGGGACTGATGCGTAATCCTCGTTGAGGTCGGCGTGGTTGCCGCCCGTCGCGGTGATGCAGAGAGAGTAGCCGTGCTTCGTGAGCGAGAAATCGAGTCCCTCCGCCTTCGGACGCGACGGGTCCATGAAATCTATCGTTATAAGTCCGCCCCACGCGCACGCCATCTGATCCATGAGTCCGCACGGCTTGCCGAAGAACACGTTCTCCGCGTACTGCGATATCGTGGAAATTTCGGTCGCGGTGACCTTGCCGTCGTTGTAGAAATGGGACAGGATATTGCCCACCATGTCCTCGAATGCCGCCGACGACGACAGCCCCGAGCCGCCGAGCACGTCCGACGTCGTGTACGCGTCGTAGCCGCCGACAGCAAAGCCGTTCGCGCGGAAACCGTCGGCGACGCCGGCGATTATCGCGTCCGACTTGAAAAATCTGCTCTCATCCGGCGAGCGGTATTTCTTCGTGTCGACGACGTCCTCGGGGAACCCCGCGCTCTTGATGCGTATTACCGCGTCGTCGCGCTTAGATGCGACCGCGATGCAGTCGAGCGTTATCGACGCCGCGATGACGCAGCCGTGCTGGTGGTCGGTGTGGTTGCCCATGATCTCGCTGCGTCCCGGCACCGAGAACAGCGCAACGTCTCTGTCGACGCCGTAGTTCTCCTCAAACGCTTCGACCGCCTTGTACCAGCGCTCCCTCTGCACCCCTACCGCCGCGTCGTGAACGTCAAGCTCGCGAAGCGCCGCAAACTTCTCGTCAAGCCCGCCCCCCGCGATCATTTTCTTCAATTCCGATGTTTTCATGATATTAAACTCCTTTTTTTCGCGAGACAAACTTTTTGACAAAAGTTTTTCTCGCGCTCTTTTCAAAAACTTTTATTACTGTTTTTCACCTTAGATAAGTGCAAACAGCTTGCGATGCACTAAACTTAGAGAGAAGCAGCAATAAAAATCTTTGATTTAACGGAACGTGCCGCCGGTCGATATGCGGTGTGGAGCACCGCCGGCGCACGACGGAGCGACGCACCCGGCCCATAAAAAATACGTCCGGGAAAGTTCTTGAAGATCCTTAAGGAACTTCTTTCAAGAAGTTCCTTAAGAGGGGTCCGGGGCAGAGCCCCGAGATCAAGCATTAAGCGGGGTCCGGGGCAGCGCCCCGAACACGCTTTACTTCCACGCACTTCAAATCACCGTCAAGCGTGAAAAGCACGGCGTCGAGGACGGTCTTGCCGTCGGCGACCTCAAATTTGACGTGCTTTTTGTCCTTCGAGAACGCGAGGATGTTTTCGGCGCGGATGCCGAGAACGCCGTCGCGGGGGCCCGTCATGCCGAGATCGGTCACATATCCCGTGCCGTTCGGCAAAACGCACGCGTCCGACGTCGGTATGTGCGTGTGCGTGCCCCACACAGCCGCGACGCCGAATCCGCCGCCGTCCAGCCACCGCGCAAAACAGAGCTTCTCGCCCGTCGCCTCCGCGTGTATGTCGACTACTGCGGCGTCGTAACGTCCGCGCATGTGCGAGAGCACACGTTCCGCCGTCTCATACAGCCCCGACAGCGCATGTGACGGCATATCATCGCCGCCCGCCGTCTCCTTGCTCATGTAGACGACGCCCGATATATTCAGTACAAGTATGCGCCTGCCGCATACGTCAACGACCGTATGACCGACTCCGGGGTCGCCGTCGGGATAGTTGGCGGGGCGAAGCACGTTCGCCGCCGAACCGAGCAGCTCTGCGGCGTCGCGCTCGCGGTCCCAGATGTGATTGCCCGTCGTTATCACGTCCGCGCCGGCGGAGAATATCTCACGCGCCAGCGGCGTCGTAAGTCCGCGTCCGCCCGCCGCGTTCTCGCCGTTCACCACGACGAGGTCGGGCGAATACTTTTTCTTTACCGCAGAAAGGATGAACGAAAGATCGTGTACGGCGCGCTCGCCGACGACGTCGCCTACCGCGAGTATTTTTACATCGCCCGAACTCACGATCGTCCGCTCCTTTCCGCTTTGAATAGTTACATTCCGTAAAGACCGCGCCGCCCGTCACTTGCTCGTTTGGGGGAGGAAAACGCTCCTCCCCCAAACTAAAACCGTGCGGTCGTTTATTTCGCGTAATCCACAGCCCTGCTCTCGCGTATCACGTTGACCTTTATCTGTCCCGGATACTCGAGCTCGGACTCGATGCGCTTCACTATGTCGTGCGCCACGATCTTCATCTTGTCGTCGCTGATGACGTCCGGCTTCACGATTATGCGTATCTCGCGGCCCGCCTGTATCGCGAACGACTTTTCGACGCCCTCGAACTCGCTCGTTATCTCCTCTAACTTCGTCAGACGCTTGATGTAGTTTTCGAGATTCTCGCGTCTCGCGCCCGGACGCGCCGCCGATATAGCGTCGGCAGCCTGCACGATGAGCGCTATCATCGTCTTCGGCTCCACGTCGCCGTGGTGAGCCTCGATCGCGTGTATGATGTCCTTGTTCTCGCGGTACTTCTTCGCGACCTCGACGCCGAGCTGGATGTGAGAACCCTCCGCCTCCTGCGTCAGTGCCTTGCCTATGTCATGCAAAAGGCCCGCGCGGCGCGCCATAGCCGGGTCCGCGCCGAGCTCGTCGGCGAGGATACCGGACAAAAGCGATACCTCGATGGAATGAAGGAGCACGTTCTGGCCGTAGCTAGTGCGGTACTTGAGTCTGCCGAGCAGCTTGATGAGCTCGGGATTGAGTCCGTGAACGCCCGTGTCGAACGTCGCGCGCTCGCCGGCCTGACGTATTGAGTTGTCGACCTCCTTGCGCGCTTTTTCGACCGTCTCCTCGATACGCGTCGGATGAATTCTTCCGTCCGATATGAGTTTTTCGATGGCGATCCTCGCGACCTCGCGGCGCACGGGGTCAAAGCTCGAAAGCGTGATCGCCTCGGGAGTGTCGTCAATTATAAGATCGACGCCTGTCAGCGTCTCTATCGTGCGGATGTTTCGTCCCTCTCTGCCTATGATGCGTCCTTTCATTTCATCGTTAGGCAGCGTCACCGTCGACACCGTCACCTCCGAGACGTGATCGGCGGCGCAGCGCTGGATCGCGAGCGAAAGTATATCTTTCGCCTTCTCGTCCGCGCCCTCCTTGAAGCGGCGCTCGTATTCGTCGAGCTTCATCGCCGTTTCGTGCTGCAGTTCGGATTCGAGCGATTCGAGCAGCTCGGACTTGGCCTGATCGACCGTCATGCCCGATATGCGCTCGAGCGCTTCGCGCTGTTCCGCCAGCGCGCGCTTCATATTCTCGCTCTGTTCTTCGATCTCGTGCAGCTTTTTGTTGAGATTTTCGTTTGTTTTGTCGGCGGCGTCGATCTTTCTGTCGAGCGTCTCCTCTTTTTTTGCAATCCTGTTTTCGGTATTTGTTATTTCGCGGCGGCGGTCCTTTATCTCGCGGTCCGCGTCGTTCTTCTGCTTAAGGATCTCTTCCTTAGCTTCGACGAGCATTTCCTTCCGCTTTGCCTCGGACTGCTTTATCGCGTCGTTGTAGATGCGTTTAGCTTCTTCCTCGGCGGAACCGATCGCTGATTCGGCTTCGCGCTTTCTCTTGTTGTAGCCGTTCTTACTGCCGACGATAAACAAGACGACGCCGGCAACGAGCGCGGCGGCGGCTGCCGTTACTATGTACCAAATGATGTCTCCCACCTGATTGCACCTCCGTTTCCCCAAAATTTGTAAAAAGCAATTATGCAGTATTAGATATCGGTATCCGGCACGGATGCGCGCCGGTACAGTTTATGACAGGGGCGCCGTTATAATACCCCGTTTTATCTACATCGCATATCTATCCTATTGTATACTAAAAGTGGGGACGCTGTCAAGTGGAACTTTATAAAAATGAACGAAAATGGCGCGAACGGGGCGCGCAGTCACCTTTTTTCGCCCCCGTGCGCCTGTAAAACGCCGAAACAGGGGGTGCCGCCCCCTGTTTTGCGTATTATCGACCGTTCAGTCTACGATCTCGCCGTAGCACTCGCCGAACGCGCACGCCGCGTTCGACTCGTCGGTGTCGATGTGCATCGCGAGCGCGTATGTCGGGCTCACGCGGCAGATGACGTCGTCGAATATGAGGCTGCGTCCGTCGCTTGTGATCTTGACCTTGACGATATCCTTGTCCTTGACTCCGTACGCTTCAGCGTCCTCGGGAGTAAAGTGAATATGGCGCTTCGCCGCGATGACGCCCTCGGATATTTCGATCTCACCGCACGGTCCGACGAGCTTGCACGCGCCGCTGCCCGCGATATCGCCGCTCTCGCGCACGGGAGCCGTCACGCCGAGCGTTCTCGCGTCCGTGAGCGATACCTCGACCTGCGTCGCTTTGCGCGCCGGCCCGAGTATGCTGACTCTCTCTATCGACTTCTTCGGTCCCACGACCGTGACCTTTTCCTCGCACGCGAACTGACCCGGCTGCGACAGCATCTTCTTCACCGTCAGCTCATGTCCCTTGCCGAACAGTATCTCGATATGCTCGGGGGTGAGATGTACATGACGCGCGGATGTTTCAACAAGAACCTTCTTTTCCATATGTAACTCCTTGACTGTAATTTTATGTGCATTTATCTGCGACATCAGTATACCACATCCGCACATAAAATTCAAGTGCGGGCGGGATAATAACAGTAAAAAGAAGAAATTTTTGACACGGAGCCATTTATTATGGAAGAAAAAGAAACAATGACCGACACACAGCGGGAGGATATAACAGAGCTCGGCACGACGACGGCGGGCGGTCACATCCGCGTCATCACCGTGATAGGGCAGGTGGAGGGACACTATGCCCTCGGCGAGGGGCAGAAGTCGACAAAGTATGAACATTTGATCCCCATACTCGCCGACGCGGAGGACAACGACGCGATAACGGGCGTGCTTTCCCTCATCAACACGATGGGCGGCGACGTCGAGGCGGGGCTCGCCATCGCGGAGCTCATGGCGGGA
>CANQMJ010000065.1 GCA_947624945.1 uncultured Clostridia bacterium
CATCGTACAGATACGCGCCCTCGCCCTTCTCGATAAAGACGGGGAAGTCGCCCACCGCCTGAAACGCCCGCACCGGACTGTTGACGCCGCCGGGAATCACCTCGACGGCCTCCTTGTAGAGCGCCTGCGATTTCCTGAAATCCATCCCGTATCTCCCCTCTCTGTCTTGCAAAAAATATACGTCATCTCAAAATATGCTTTGTCTCAAAAAATATCGTCGCCGCGAAAATATCGGCGCGGCAAAACGATAACTATAATCACGCAAAAAATTACCGCGCGTCCTCCTTCAGCCAGCGGGCCACGTCGATGGCGTGATAGGTCAGGATCATATCCGCGCCCGCGCGCACGAAGCCGGTCATGATCTCCATGACGATCTTCTTCTCGTCGATCCAGCCGTTCTGCGCCGCCGCCTTCACCATCGCGTACTCGCCGCTGACGTTGTAGGCCACGATGGGCTGCTCAAACTGCGCCCGCGTTTTGCTCATGATGTCCATGTAAGACAGCGCGGGCTTCACGATGATATAATCCGCGCCCTCCTCCACGTCGAGCCGCGTCTCGGCCATGGCCTGCCGCACGCTGCTGGCCGGATCCATCTGATAGGTCTTGCGGTCGCCGAATTGCGGCGCGGAGCCCGCTGCGTCGCGGAACGGCCCATAAAAGGCCGACGCGTACTTAGCCGAATAAGCCATCACCGCCACGTCGGGATAGCCCGCCTCGTCGAGCGCCGCCCGCAGCACGACATTATGACGCCGCCGTCCTCGCATTCGAGCGCCGCTATCTCCACTTCCCTGCCGACTATGTATTCTTCGACGAGTATCTTTCTGTCATACCTCGCCGCGTCCCTCATCGCCTCGAGCATCGACGCTCTGTCGACCGCCTTCGACGCGCCGACCGACGAGCCCGACGACGACGGCTTGACGAATACCGGGTACTGCGGGATGATGTTCTCTATCCTCTCCGCCACCTCGTCGGGCGAGCTTTCGAGCTCGCGCGCCGTTACCGATACAGCGTTCGCCTGCGGTATTTCGTAATCGGACAGTATCAGCTTCGTCAGCGTCTTGTCCATGCATATGGCGGACGCGGCGCAGCCGGGGCCGACGTACGGGATGCCGCACATCGAAAGTAGGCCCTGCATCGTGCCGTCCTCGCAGTACTTGCCGTGGACGACGGGGAAAACGACGTCGACGTCGAGCTTGTGCGCACCGTCTTTGTCCGTATAGTATATGCCGCCCGCACCGCACGACGGGTCGATGTGAACGGGGTAGATCTCGTCGTCCTGCCACCTGTCGGCGACTATATCGTCCGAGCCGCCGCGGTAGAGGTACCATTTCCCATCCGCCGTTATCCCGACCGTGCTCACATTATATTTGTCGCGGTCGATGTTGAGTATCACGTTTTCGACCGAACGCAGCGACACCTTATATTCCGTCGACCGTCCGCCGAAGATCAGGCAGACGTTCTTTTTATCGTTTTTATCATTCATAGCCGTAATGTCCTCTCATGTGTCAAAGACCGGGGGTCACCCCTCCGCTTCCTTTGACAGATAATATTCGATAGAGTCGCGCAGCGCCTGCCAGCTCGCGTCGACGATGTCGACCGATACGCCCACGGTCCGCCATACGCTGACTCCGTCCGTCGACTCGATCAGGACGCGCACCGACGACGCCGTCGTATCGGACGCGGAATCGAGCACACGCACGCGGTAATCGGACAGCCGCACGTTTTCGAGCCGCGGATATACCGCCGACAGCGCGCGCCGCAGCGCCACATCGAGCGCGTTGACGGGACCGAGCCCCTCCGCCGCCGCGAACTCTTCGCGCACGCCTCCTTCGCCGTCCGGTATCGCCACCTTTATCCACGCCGCCGACAGCGACTTCGGATTGACCGATATCGGCTCGCCGATAATGACGCGGAACGTCAAAAGCTCAAACGGCTCGCGCCGTATGCCGAGCGCCTCTCTCACGACAAGAAGAAACGACGCCTCGGCGTTTTCAAACTGGAACCCGCGCGACTCGTAATCGCGTATGTGCGATATGACCTTGTTGAACTTTTCGGAGCCGACCTCGAGCTCGAGCTCCGGCGCGATGCGCTCGAGCACCGCTCCGTACGCGCTCTTGCCCGATATGCGCGATATCAAAACGTCGCTCGAATTGCCGACGAGCTCCGGCGCTATATGCTCAAACGAGCGCGGACGCTTGCGCACCGCGTCTATGTGCATCCCCGCCTTATGCGTGAACGCATACCCGCCGACGAACGGCGCATGCTCGTTGAACGACAGATTGACCGCCTCCGACACCTCGCGCGCCGTGCGCGTCAGCGACGACAGCCGCTCCGGCGGCACACAGGCGTAACCGAGCTTTAACTGCAGAATCGGCAGCACCGTGTCGAGATTGCAGTTTCCGCACCGCTCGCCGATGCCGGACACCGTGCACTGCACCTGCATCGCTCCCGAAATGACGGCCTCGACCGAGCACGCGACAGCCATTCCCATGTCGTCGTGACAGTGTATCGCGAGCTGCGCCTCCGGCAGACGCTTATGTACTGCGTTGACGACGACGCCGATAACGTCGGGCAGCATGCCGCCGTTCGTGTCGCATAAAACGAGACGTTCCGCGCCCGCCTCATACGCGGTTTTGAGTACCGTCAGCGCATAATTCGGATCGTCCCCGTACCCGTCGAAGAAATGCTCCGCGTCGAAGAATACGCGCTTGCCCGCGCGCCGCAAAAACGACACCGTGTCAGTTATCATCGCAAGATTCTCGTTTACCGTCGTGCGCAGTACATGCTCTATCTGATACGCGGACGATTTGCCGACGACCGTAACGACCGGCGCATGACACGATGCCGCCGCGCGCAGGACTTTGTCGTCACATGCGCTCGTATTCGGCTTTCGCGTCGCGCAGAATATCGCAAGCGATGCGTTTTCGAGCTTCATTTCCGCGATGTCGTCGAAAAATTTCACATCAGACGCAAGCGCCGCGTTGCCCGCCTCTATATATGATATGCCGAGCTTGTCGAGCGCGGCAATGACCTCGCGTTTGTTGTCGTCGGTGAAGTCGATGCCGGCTCCCTGCGCGCCGTCGCGCAGCGTCGTATCGTATATCTCTATCTTCATTACTCTCTCGTTTTCCTTTTCACGACCGCCATGCGCGGCAGCGATGAAAAATCGTTATATACAACTGCATAATATCCGCGCGCGTCCGCCTCGTCCGCTATCGCGGCACCTTCGTCGTACCCTATCTCGAACACGAACTCGCCGTCCGCGTCAAGGTAGTCGCCGTAATTGTCCATGATCGAGCGGTAAAACTTCATCCCGTCAACGCCTCCGTCGAGCGCGAGCGCGGGCTCATACGAAATCTCCGGCTCGAGCGCGTCCATGACGCCGGACTTTATATACGGGGGATTCGCGAATATCATCTTATACTTGCATGACACCCCGCCGCCGACAGTCACATCGGAATTGTGAAACTCTATCATACCGGCGACGCCGAGTCGTTCCGCGTTGAGCCTTGCCACATCGAGCGCATCCGCCGACACGTCGACCGCGTCGCATATAACGCCTGCGTGTCTGCACAGCGCGATACCGATACAGCCGCTGCCGCAGCAGAGATCCGCGATCCTGTCACCGCGTGAAAGTCTCGATATCCCGTACTCCACGAGCATCTCCGTCTCGGGGCGAGGTATCAGACACGACGGTGAAACGACATACTCGTCGCCGTAAAACTCCCATTTGCCGATTATATATTGAAGCGGCTCGCGCGCCTCGCGGCGGGAAACGGCAGCCTCGAGCGATGCGGCAGCATCTCCCGTTATCTCGTCCCCGTACCGCGCCATGACCGACGCGTTCGATATGCCGAGGACGTGCGCCGCCAGCGCTGTGACGTCCGACCTCGCCGGCCCGATACCGGCGCGCCGCAGACGCTCCTCATACCCGCGCAGCGTCACGCGGACTCGCCCTCTTTGCCGCCCTCCGCGCCTTTTTCATTCACCTCGGTCTGCTTCGAGTATGTCCCGGGGTCGAAATCGGGGAATTCCTCCGGCATAGACAGCTTCAGCGACGTTATAGCAACGGCAAGCTGCTCTCTGTCGGGCTCGCGCGTCGTGACGCGCTGCATCCAAAGCCCCGGCGCCGACAATATTTTCGTGAACAGATTCTCATGCTTGCCGGCATATATCAAAAACTCAAAGCTTACGCCCATGACGAGCGGCAGCATGCATATTTTGATGAGCGACTGCACGTACCACGGCAGACTTGCCGGCACGACGGTGTAAATGAGTATGCTCAGTATGAGTATGACGAAAATGAAGCTCGTGCCGCAGCGCGGATGGAAACGGCGGTATTTCGCCGCGTTTTCTGGCGTCAGCTCCGCCCCCGCCTCATAGCACATAATAGACTTGTGCTCCGCGCCGTGGTACTCGAAAACTCGCCTGATGTCGGGCATAAGCGACACAAGGCAGATGTAGCCGACAAATATCGCTATGCGCATGACGCCCGCGAACAGGCTGACGAAAAAGCTGTGGTCGAGCGCCGGTGAGGACGACTTTATGAGATTTGCAAGATACGTCGGCAGAAGCGCAAACAGACCGATCGCCAAAACGATGCCGAGCGCGCCGCCTATGAACATCGCCACGTCGAGCACGTTTTTGCCGAATTTCTCGCGCAGCCAGCGTTCGAACTTCGTTTCCTCCGCCTCCTCGTCAAGGCCGTACATCTGCGCCGAGTCGGACAGACACGAAAACGACATTTTCAGCGACTCGATAAAGCTGACGACGCCGCGTATTATCGGGATATTGAAAAATTTATTGCGCTTGCGCAGCGAAACGTACTGCGACTTTTTGACTGCGATCTTCCCGTCCTCGCCGCGCACGGAAAGGACTATGTTCTCGCCGCATCTCATCATAACGCCCTCGAGGACGGCCTCGCCGCCGACCTTCCCGAGCCGCTCGTTTTTAGGTTTCTTCTCTTTTGACATTATATATCGCACCTTTGTTTTTTGAATTATAAGTAAAATATCGTCCCATACCGTATCTGATCTTTACTCAATTATACCACAAATCCGCCGAACGTCAATAGTTTGTCACAAATAAGCGTGACAGTTTATTTGTGACCTATGCGCTTGCAAGCCGCTTCCCTCCAATCGACCCCGCCGCCGTCCAAGCTTGGCGACGTGCCGTAGGCTTCCCAGCCTCACCTACGCGCACCGCGCTCGTGCGATGCCCGACGCTCCCATCGTCAGACGCAGACACGACGCTTTGACGGCGCACTCGCCCCGTCGCGAGGGAGCTGTTCGCAGGAAGTTATGACGCGGTCTGTGCCCCGTTGCCTTTCTTGCCGCAGACTGGATAACATCGACGAACACACGGGAGCCTTTTTCGGGATTGTTAAGGGCCTCTTTTTAGCGAAAAAGAGGTCCTTAACACGCGTGGCTCCTTCGTGCGAAGGACGACGTTTCCCCTTTTACGTAAAAGGTGATATAAGATAGCTGCCGGTCGGCACGCACCGCATAAACATCCGCGGTGAGCGGCAGTTCACAACTAACGCGGCGACCTGCGACACGTTTTCGTTTCGCGAAAAGTGTAAGAGTTCTATTTCTCCTCAACCGCCTATATTATACCACAAATCCGACGATTTGTCAAGTACTTTTCACAAATTTGTGTGATTTTTTATTTGTACTTACATCGTAAAGTGAATATTTCGTCCTACGCACGACGAATACACGCGTGTTAAGGACCTCTTTTTCGCTAAAAAGAGGCCCTTAACAATCCCGAAAAAGGCTCCCGTGCGTCGTCGATGTTATCGAGTCTGCGGCAAAATTCGATTAGGGCGCAGACCGCGTTATAATTTCCTGCAAACAGCTCCCTCGCGACGTGTCGATTGCGCCGTCCAAGCGTCGTGTCTGCGTCGAACGCATGGACGCGCCGAGCAGCGCACGAGCGTTGTGCGCGTAGGTGAAGCCGCGAAGCCTACGGCTCGCAGCCCTTATTTGGACAGCGGCGTGATAATTTTACGCGCAGTTATAACATCATAAGGTAATTATATCACAACTTTTATGCAAAATAAATATCTGCGAGCGAATTTTTTCACGCCGAAAATGTAAAATTTGTACGACATGCGCGCGAAAATATCATGCTGCGGCTTGAAATCCCCGCGCGATTTATGTATAATATAAGATGTATTATTACGCACTGCGCGCATGAGCGCATAATATAAAGGTCAAAATGCAGGACTGCTACCAACCGAAACGCGAAAATAATCTTCTCTCCCCCGACAAAACCGCGCGTATGAAAGACGCCGTCGATGCCGTCCGCGCCGTCACCGACAAAAAGCGCGCAAACGGCGACACACCGCTTTACCATATCATGTCGTTCGGCTGCCAACAGAACGAGGCGGACAGCGAACGCCTCGCGGGACTCGCCGAGTTGATGGGCTATTCGCACTCGCCGACACCCGACGGCTGCTCGCTCGTGCTCGTCAACACTTGCGCCGTCCGCGAGCACGCGGAATCGCGCGCCCTCTCCCTCATCGGTCAGCTCAAACACAAAAAATCCGCGTACCCCGACATGATAATAGGCGTCGGCGGGTGCATGGCGTCGCAGCAGAGCCGCGCCGACACGCTCAAGCACAGCTACCCATACGTCGACTTCTCGTTCTGCACGACGGAGCTGTGGCGCGTGCCCGAACTTGTCGCATCGAGACTCGGCGGCGGCGCGCGGACGTTTTCAGTCACAAGCGAGGCGCTGTCCGCGACAGATTTTTCCGAGGATATCCCCGTCGTGCGCGCGTCGCGCTCGCACGCATGGGTCAGCGTCATGTACGGCTGCAACAACTTCTGCTCGTACTGCATCGTTCCGTACGTGCGCGGACGCGAACGCTCCCGTCTGCCCGACGACATCCTGCGCGAGGTAGACGGACTTGTCAAGGACGGCTGCCGCGACATCACGCTTCTCGGTCAGAACGTCAACTCATACGGTCACGACCTCGACTGCGGCGTCACGTTCGCAGACCTCATCACGCGCATATCACAGCTTGACGGCGACTTCCGGCTTCGCTTCATGACGTCGCACCCGAAGGACGCGACGCCGGAGCTCATCGAGGCGATGGCAAAAAGCCGCGTCGCGGCGCACCACTTCCATCTGCCGCTCCAGTCAGGCAGCGACCGCGTGCTCTCGCGCATGAACCGCCGCTACACGTCGGAGAAATATCTGAACATCGTCCGCGAGCTGCGGCGCACGATGCCGGATATAGCGATAACGACGGACATCATCGTCGGCTTCCCCGGCGAGAGCGAGGACGACTTCGCCGAAACGCTCAACGTCATGCGCGAAGCTGATTTCGATATGATATATTCTTTCATATTCTCGCCGCGCCGCGGCACACCGGCTGCAGAAGCAGTCGACCAGATACCCGAGGACGTCAAATCCGAGCGATTCTCGCGCCTCATCGAATGTCAGAACGCGATATCGCGCGCGAAAAACGAGCTTGAGGTCGGAGAGGTGCAGCGCGTGCTCGTCGACGACGAGCCTGGCAAGGACGGGGACGTGACGGGACGCAGCGACAAAAACAAGCTCGTCCACATCGTCGGCGGCACCCCCGCGCCGGGCGAGTTCTGCCGCGTGAAAATAACGCGCGCCGACACGTTCGCGCTCTGGGGCGAGCTTGCGGAGGACCGGACCGCACGCTGACTTTCCCGCGGCAAACGTTTATCGACCCCTGACGGGGAAATAAAGCAAAAACACGCAAATCATTATATTTCCAAAGGAGATACACAAAATGGAAGACAGACTTGACGACATGATAATCGAAATGGCACACCACCTCGGCGACACGATAAAGGCGGACCGCCGCTTTGTCCGCTATGACGCGGCGCAGAAGGCGTTCTCCGCCGACGCGAAGCTGTCGCGCATGATGACGGAGTACAACGCACAGCAGGCTGCTCTCGCGTCCGTGTACTCGAAGCCCGAAGTCGACCGCGAGCTCGTCACCGCCATCGAGGGACGCGTCAACACCCTCTACCTCGAAATAACGGAAAACGAGGTCTACAAGGAATTCGCGGAGTCGAAGCTCGAACTCGACACGCTCGTAAAAGCCGTCAACGACGAGATATACTTTGCCCTGACCGGCGAGGCTCCGCATGCAGGCGGCTGCACCGGCGACTGCTCGTCGTGCGGCGCCGGCTGCACGTCCGTTCCCGAAGAGCATATATTTGACTGATTTTTATTATATCCGGGGGGACTCTTGAAAGATTCCCCCCGGCCCCCCGAGAACTTTCCCGAAAAGCGGGGGGAAAAAGAAGGAGGCTTATCGTGGCTACCGCGATGATGGATCAATATTTTGAGATAAAGCGTCAGTACCCGGACCACATCCTGTTTTACCGCCTCGGCGACTTTTACGAGATGTTTTTCGACGACGCCAAGACCGTCTCGCGCGAGCTCGAGCTGACGCTTACGGGACGCGACTGGGGCGAGGAGGAGCGCGCGCCGATGTGCGGCGTGCCGTACCACTCGTGCGAGCCGTACATAAGCAAACTGATACAAAAGGGATATAAAGTCGCCGTCTGCGAGCAGATGGGCGACTCCGGCGCCTCAAAGGGACCGATGGAGCGCAAAATAGTGCGCGTCATAACGCCGGGTACCGTCACGAGCGGCGAATCCCTTGCCGAGGACAAGAACAACTACCTCGCCACAATATGTTACGAGCCCATATCTGGCGAATGCGCGGTCGCGTTCTGCGACATAACCTCCGACACGATGACGTCGACGTCGTTCACCGTCGACGACGAGTCGCGGATACTGAACGAGCTCGCCGCGTACAGACCGAGCGAGGTCATAATGAACACGGACGAGTCCGCGCTCCCGCGCACCGTCACCTACATCGAGGAACGGCTCGGCGCGATGCTGTCTAAGCGCGAGGAGTTCCGTTTCGACCGCGCCGAGAGCGAAAAGCGCGTCGCGCGCAACTTCGGCCCCGACGGCTCCGTCGGATGCACGGAAGAAATAATACGCGCGGCGGGCGCGCTGCTCTCGTACGCCGAGGACACGCAGCTCACCGACGTATCGTACATTAAAACGCTGCGCGTTTACAGCGGCGCGCAGTATCTCGACATCGACATGAACACGCGCCGCAGCCTCGAGCTCACCGAGACTATGCGCTCGAAGGAGAAGCGCGGCACGCTCTTATGGGTGCTCGACAAGACGAAATCGTCGCTCGGCGCGCGCATGCTGCGCGGCTGGATTGAACACCCTATCGCGAACGCGCAGTCTATATCGGCGCGTCAGGACGCAGTCGAGGAAATGGCGAACAATTTCATACTGCGCGAGGAATGCTCGCGCCTCTTAGCCTCGGTTCTCGACCTCGAGCGTCTCACGACGAAGGTCGGACTCGGCACCGCGAACGGACGCGACCTGCGCGCGATTCTTACGACGCTCGACGTCGTGCCCGAGCTGCGCACGCTGCTATCTGAGGCGACGTCCGCCGAGCTGCGCTCGATTTTTAACGACCTTGACGAGCTCTCCGACATACGCGAGCTTATACGCGCCTCTATCGCCGAGGACGCGCCGTTCACGATACGCGAGGGCGGCATAATCGCCGACGGCTACGACGGCGACATCGACTATCTGCGCTCCGTCAAGCGCGACGGCAAGGGCTGGGTCGAGGAGATCGAGGCGCGCGAGCGCGAGGCGACGGGCATACGCACGCTCAAGGTCGGCTACAACAAGGTGTTCGGCTACTATATCGAGGTGTCGAAGTCGTTCGCGTCGCAGGTGCCGGACACATACATACGCAAACAGACGCTCGTGAACGGCGAGCGATATATAACGGACGAGCTCAAGGACCGCGAGGCGACGATCCTCGGCGCCGAGGACAAGCTGCGCGGACTTGAATACGATCTGTTCTGCAAGATACGCGACGGCGTCGGCGCGGCGACGCCGAGGCTCCGCAACGCGGCGGCGCTGCTCGCGCGTCTCGACGTTTACTGCGCGCTCGCGGACGCGGCGAAGCAGTACGGATACGTGCGGCCCGAGGTCGACTATTCGGACGTGATAGAGATAAAAGACGGACGCCACCCTGTCGTCGAGCAGTTCGTCAAGGACAAATATTTCGTGCCTAACGACACGACGCTCGACACTGACAAAAACCGACTCATGGTCATAACTGGACCGAACATGGCGGGCAAATCGACATATATGCGTCAGGTCGCGCTGATCGTGATAATGGCGCAGATAGGCTCGTTCGTTCCCGCCGCCGAGGCGCGGATAGGCATCGTCGACAAGCTGTTCACACGCGTCGGCGCGTCCGACGACCTTTCGAGCGGACAGTCGACGTTCATGCTCGAGATGTCGGAGGTCTCCTACATCCTCGAAAACGCGACGCGCAAGAGCCTCATCATATACGACGAGATCGGGCGCGGCACGAGCACGTTCGACGGGCTCGCGATAGCGCGCGCCGTCGCCGAGTACACGCACGGCAGGCGGATAGGCGCGCGGACGATGTTCGCGACTCATTATCACGAGCTCTGCGAGCTCGAGGACACGCTCGACGGCGCCGTCAACTACAATATCGCGTGCAAGAAGCGCGCGGGCGAGATAACGTTTTTGCGCAAGATAGTGCGCGGCGGCACCGACGACAGCTACGGCATCGAGGTCGCGAAGCTGGCGGGACTGCCGAAGGAGGTCATAAGCCGCGCGCGCGACGTTTTGCGCGACGTCGAGTCGGGCTCGCGCGAACCTGTACCGCCGAAGGCGGCGGAAACGTCGGAAATATCAATGTTTTCATCATGCGAGCACGACGCCGCCGAGCGTCTGCGCGCCGCCGACATAAACACTATGACGCCTATCGAGGCGATGAATCTTTTATTCGAGCTCAAGCGGACGCTTGACGCAAAATAAGCGCGCCGCAAATGAGCAAATTTTACCGAAAGCGGGGGCTGAGATTTGGGTGAGCATAAAATACACGTCCTCGACTTCGAGGTCGCGAACCTGATCGCGGCGGGCGAGGTCGTCGACAGACCCGCGTCCGTCATAAAAGAGCTGCTCGAAAACGCGATAGACTCGGGCGCGAACATCATAACGGTCGAGATCAAAAACGGCGGCGTCACATACATGCGCGTCACCGACAACGGCTGCGGCATCGACTTCGACGACCTGCCGACGGCGATACTCCGCCACGCGACGAGCAAGATACGCACATCCGACGACCTTGACTCGATAGGCACGCTCGGATTTCGCGGCGAGGCTCTCGCCGCCATCGCGTCCGTGTCGAAGCTGCGGATAATAAGCCGCCCCGCCGATTCCCCTATGGGGGGCATACTCGTTGCCGAGGGCGGCGAGATAGTCGAGCACGCCGAGACGGGCTGCTCGGCGGGCACGAACGTCATCGTCGAGGAGCTTTTCTCAAACGTGCCCGCGCGCAGAAAATTTCTGAAAAAGGACACGACCGAGGCCGCCGCGATAGGCACGGTCGTCGAACGCATAGCGCTGTCGCGCCCCGACATATCGTTCCGATTCATCAATAACGGCGAGATAAAGCTGCGCACCGAGGGCAACGGCGACTTGTCGGGCGCGATATATTCCGTTCTCGGACGCGACTTTCGTTCGCGCACAATACTTGTCGACTACGAAAACGCGGGACTGCGCGTGACGGGCTACATCGGCATGCCCGACACGGCGCGCGCGAACCGCAACGGCGAGATATTTTTCATCAACGGTCGCTATATCCGCTCGGGTACGGCGGGAGCAGCGCTCGAGCAGGCGTACCGCACCTACATCCCCGACGACAGATTCCCGTCGTGCGTGCTGTCGCTCTACATGGCGCCGAACGCCGTCGACGTGAACGTGCATCCGGCGAAGTTAGAGGTCAAATTCTCGAACGAGAAACTTGTGTTCGAGACGTTCTACTATGCCGTCCGTCCCGCCATCGAGCGGAACATGAAAACGAACGTGCTGCCCGTGCCCGACGCAGGCGCGGACACAGATACCGACAAAGCCGCCGCCGATTATATGCGGCGCGCACAGCACACGGCGAACGCGTTCGTCCCGATAAGATCGGGCAGCGGCGCGGTAAAGACCGAGCCTGTCGACACGTCGCCGGTGCAGTCAAAAATACCGACACCTTCGAGAGAGACGTTTGTGAATATACCGGCAAAAAGGCGCGACATCAGCGCAAGCATCGGCAACGGCGCGCCGCCGTCGATAGAGACTGTCCGCGCCGTCGCCGGCATCGTGCGCGAAAACGTGCCCGACGCGCAGACGATGGCAAACGAAGCGCCGCCCGCGCCCGTGAGCGATGAGTCGGACCGCGTCACGCTTCCCGTCCCCGAATACACCATAATCGGCGAGGCGTGGGACACGTACGTTATCGTTTTGTGCGGCGAGAAGCTGTACCTCATCGACAAGCACGCCGCTCACGAGCGCATACTGTTCGAACAGATGCGCCGCCGCATGCGCGCCGAGACGAAGGAGTCGCCGTCGCAGATGCTTCTCGTGCCGGTGACTGTTCGTCTGACGCGCGAAGAGCTCGACGCCGTTATCGGTTACGGCGACGAGATACGCGCCGCCGGATTTGATTTTACCGTAGACGAGGATGCATCATCCGTGTCCGTGTCGTCGCTGCCGGAGGGATTTTCGTCTGACGACGTCTCGGCGATATTCGAGACGCTCGGCGGCGAGCTCACACCGTCCGCGGCGGAGGCGCGCGACGAGATATTCGAGCGTGCGCTCTACACGTGCGCGTGCAAGGCGGCGATAAAGGGCGGGCGCGTCTACGGCATCGAGCACATAAAATGGCTCTGCGACGAGCTTTTCCGACTGCCCGACATCAAATACTGTCCGCACGGCAGACCCGTCGCGTTCGAGCTGCCCCATTCGCGCCTCGACCGCTATTTCGGACGCACAGAATAAAACAAAGGATATCACATGTTTACACTTATCAAAACCGAAGACCGCGCCCGCCGCGGCAGACTCGAAACAGTACACGGGACTATCGAAACGCCCGTATTCATGAACGTCGGCACGTGCGCCGCGATAAAGGGCGGCGTGTCCGCGCCGGAGCTTGCCGAGCTTCACTGTCAGGTCGAGCTTTCAAACACATATCATCTCCACATTCGCCCGGGCGACGGACTCATCCGCGACCTCGGCGGCATACGGCGCTTCATGAACTGGCAGGGACCCGTCCTCACCGACAGCGGCGGATTTCAGG
>CANQMJ010000066.1 GCA_947624945.1 uncultured Clostridia bacterium
TAAAAATCCCGACGTGTTCGTAGTGCCCGCCGACACGGTGTTGCCGATCTCCTTGTCGACGGGGATGCTCTCGCCCGACAGCGACGACTCGTCGACGGCTGACACGCCGTCGGTGACGACGCCGTCGACGGGGATGTGCTCGCCGGGGCGGACGACGAAGATGTCGCCTATCGCGACCTCCGACGCGGGGACAACGATTTCTTCACCGTTGCGGACGACTGTCGCCGTTTCCGGCGACAGCGACATAAGACCGCGCAGCGCGTCCGTCGTCTTGCCCTTGGAGCGCGCCTCAAGCATCTTGCCGAGCGTGATGAGCGTCAGTATCGTCGCCGCCGACTCGAAGTAGAACTCGTCCATGTACGCCTCGCCCGCCATGGCTCCGCCTATGGCGACTGCATGCGCCATCATAAACAGCGAGAACGTGCTGTATCCGAACGCAGCCGTCGCGCCGAGCGCGACGAGAGTGTCCATATTGGGTGCGCGCCGCCACAGAGCCGTGTAGCCCGAGACGAAGAATTTCTGATTTATGACCATTATGACGACGGTCAAAATGAGCTGCAAAAGTCCCATCGAGACGCAGTCGCCGTGAAGAAACGGCGGCAACGGGAAACCGAACATCATGTGCCCCATCGAGAAATACATGAGTATCAAAAGGAACACGAGCGACACGATAAGCCTTCGCCGCAGCTTCGGCGTTTCGGTGTCGGCGAGCTCGTCGGCGGCGGACGTCGCCGACGCCGACGTCTTTGCGCCGCCCGACGATTTGAGCGACGCGCCGTAGCCCGCCGCCCTGACGGCGGCTATTATCGCGTCGGGCGACGCCGTGCCGTCGACGCCCATCGAATTTGTCAAAAGACTGACGGAGCACGACGTCACGCCGTCGACGGCGGATACCGCCTTCTCGACGCGCGCGCTGCATGCGGCGCAGCTCATGCCCGTCACCTTGTACTGTACCAAAATATCACCCTCTCACTTGTCATTTCATGAACCGTTCGAGCGTCGCGACGAGCTCGTCGACGACGGAATCGTCGCCGTTTTTGAGGTCGCGGACGACGCAGCCGCGTATGTGGTTCGCGATCAGGTCGCGGTCGAATGCATTCAGCGCCGCGCTGACGGCGGACGACTGTATCAGAATGTCGTTGCAGTACGCGTCGCGCTCTATCATGCCGCGTATGCCGCGTATCTGCCCCTCGATGCGGTTCAGGCGGTTGACGAGCCGCCGGCGCTCGTCCTCGGTCCGCGCCGTCGTCTTCCCGCAGTGTTCACATCCCACTTTATTATCACTCCCTTTCGCCGTCATTATATACCCCATAGGGGTATTTGTCAAGAGGTTTTTTGCGGGGGAAGAAAAACTTCTTTCAAGAAGTTTTTCTTCCCCCGCGCCCCCATCTTTTCAAGAACTTTTATTACATTTTTGAATTCACCGTCTACATAATGGCAACGAGCCGTAGGCTTCCAAGCTTCACGTTCACGCACCGCGCTCATGCGCTGTTCGGCGCGTCCAGCGTCAGACGTAGACACGACGCTTGGACGGAGTAGTCGCCGTGCCGCGAGGGAGCTGTTCGCAGGAAATAATAACGTGGTCTACGCCCCGACGCCTCTTTTGCCGCAGACTTGATAACATCGACGAACACACGGGAGCCTCTTTCGGGTTCGACAAGGGGGACTTTCTTGCGAGAAAGTCCCCCTTGTCAAAAACCTATTTGTAGGTGTGAAAGACGTCACCACGTCAGGTGAACAAAGGTAGCTGCCGGTGGGTACGCACTGTACAATGAACCGCGGTGAGCGGAGATACAAGTTTCGAATTAAGTCTGTCGCAAAGTGAAAATCGAAAAATATTCACACTATTTTGTGAAAAGTACTTGACAAATCGCAATATTTGTGGTATAATATAGGCAGTTACGGGAAAAGGTGTTTGCAGATTGAGCGGGGGAGTCTGCGAACATCTCCCTCGCGGCACGGCGAGTTGCGCGGCAGTTCGTCGCTGACGCGCCGACCTGCGACACGTTTCCGCTTCGCGGAAAGTGTGGTGAAAAACCGGCGTAACCGGATAACGCATGAGCGCGGTGCGCGTAGGCAGAGCTGCGAAGCCTACGGCTCGATGCTCGTTTGAGACAGCGCCAGGCAGCGCATGAGCGCGGTACGCAGCAGTTCGTCGCTGACGCGCCGACCTGCGACACGTTTTCGCTTCGCGAAAAGTGTGGTGAGGCTGGTTCTGCATCGCTCACGCGAAAAATGCGGCGTCCGCGCCAAGCAAGATTTCGCAATAGTGTGCGCGTAAATCTCAATATAATACGGTTGACAAGCCGATACCGCGATGATAAAATCAAATTTGGAAGGACTTAAGTGCCGACATTCGTTATAATAAAAACTATCAGGAGGCTGCATGTGAAAGCGAAAAAACTGCTCGACGGCTGGTCGTTTCAGCTGAACAAACCGGGCTGGCAGGCGATGAAGGGCGAGGCTATTACGCTGCCCCACGACTTCATGCTCATGACCCCGCGCACCCCCGACTCCCCCACATGGGCGGACTACGGCTATTTCCAGCCCTGCAAGGGCACATACGCAAGGAAGCTCGTCAAGCCCGACGACGAAGTCACGCTTCTCCGCTTCGACGGCGTCATGGGACTGACGGAGGTGTTCGTCAACAACGACCGCGCCGCATTCCATCCCTACGGCTACACGGCGTTTATCTGCGACATCGGCAAATATCTGCGTGACGGCGAGAACACGATCCGCGTCGAGGTCGACGCATCGTGCCAGCCGGCGTCAAGATGGTACACGGGCGCCGGCATATACCGCGAGGTCGAACTGCTCACATCCGGCGCCGACCGCTTCGCGCCGTTCGGCACGACTGTAAAAACGCTCGCGATATACGACGGCGCCGCGCAGGTCGAGTTTTCGACGGAGATCATATCATCGCGCCGTCAGGTCGGCAAGGTAGACATAAGCGTGCCGGAGCTCGGATTTTCAATGACGCGCTCGGTCATGCTCGAGGCGGGAGAGAATCACATAAACGCAAAGGCGGTGCTTCACGGCATATCGCTCTGGTCGCCGGACTCGCCTACAGTCTACACATGCGAGGCAAAGCTGACGACAGACGCATGCACCGACACCGACGCCGTCAGCTTCGGCGTCAGGACAGTCGCGTGCGACGCCGAGAGGGGATTTCTTCTTAACGGCGAGCCGATAAAGCTCTACGGCACATGCAACCACCACGACAACGGCATCGTCGGCGCGGCGTCGTTCAGAAGCGCCGAGGAACGGCGCGTGCGTATACTCAAGGAAAACGGCTTCAACGCTATACGCTGCGCGCACAATCCGCCGTCGAGTATGCTCCTCGACGTCTGCGACAAGATGGGTATGCTCGTCATCGACGAGATTTTCGACTGCTGGACGAACGGCAAAAAAGCCTATGACTATCACCTCTGGTTCGACAAATACGCAAAGGACGACGTGACCTCGATGGTGGTCCGCGACCGCAATCACCCTTCCGTCGTAATGTGGTCGACGGGCAACGAGATATTCGAGCGCGCGGGTAAATGCGACGGCTACGCGGTCGGCAAAATGATCGCGGACACGATAAAGGAAAACGATACGACAAGACCGCTGACGCACGCGTTCTGCAGCTTTTGGGACAACTGGGAATACAACGGCGAGGCGGACAGAACGTTCCCGCTACCGCCCGACGAGCCTGACTTCTGGTGCGGGAAGATCGCGCCGCAGGCGGGCAATCTCGACGTCCTCGGCTACAACTACATGAACCACAGAGTGCCGAAGGACGAGAAAATCTTCACCGAACATCTCTTCGCGATAACGGAGAGCTATCCGATGGACGCGCTCTGGGTCAAACGGACGATGGACACCCACCCGAAGCTCATCGGCGAGTTCGTATGGACGGGCTGGGACTACTTCGGCGAGACGGGACTCGGCAGGGTGATATACGACGTCGAAAACAACCCCGGCTGGGGTCTTGACCCGTACCCGAACCACATCTCGAACTGCGGCGACTTCAGCATCTGCGGATTCAAAAAATCGCCCTCCTATTACCGCGACGTCGTATGGGGACGAAAGAGCGTGAAGATATTGACCGTCGACCCCGAAAACAGCGGAAGAAAAAAGCATTACTCGGCGTGGGGTTTCTACGACGCCGAAAGGACGTGGAGCTATCCCGGTAAGGAAGGGAAGACATCCGAGGTATATGTGTTCACCGTCGCCGACGAGTGCGAGTTGAAACTGAACGGCATTACACTTGGCACAAAATCGCCGAATGAAAAGGGGTTTGCCGTGCTTGAAGTACCGTATTCGGCCGGCACGCTCGAGGCGACCGCATACAAAAACGGCAAGCTCTGCGGCAGCGACACACTTTCGACCGTATCGGAGCCTGTCGATATCCGCATCGTCCCCGACGCGACAGGCAGGACCGGCGAGGCTGATTTGATATTTGCCGAGATCGACCTTGTCGACGTTGACGGCAACATTTCATGGAACGCGGACGGCGAGGTCACCGTCTGTGCCGTGGGCGGCGCCGTCATCGGCACGGGCTCGGGCAAAGTCGACGACACCCACGACTACACGAAAAACGTGTGCCTCGCATATCACGGCAGACTGCTCGCGGCGATCTTGCCGACCGACGGCGAGGTCACGGTCAAGGCGACGTGCGGCGAATTATGCGCGGAAGCGAAGATAAAACTGAAATAAGATACAGGTAAACGTCCGATACCGTCCTGCATTTCGCAGGACGGTATTTGACACAGCATCATCACCGCACAGACCGTGACGGCAAATGCAGCGCACGTAAAAGCGCATATCCGGGAGCAGAAAATGGAGATCACAGACCTTCGCACACAAAACCTTAAAAACCCGCTCGGCATACAGTCCGTAAGACCGATCCTCAGCTGGAAGCTGCGGTCGGACGAGCGTGCGCAGCGCATGACCGCATACCGCATCGCCGCGTCGTCGACAAAGGAAAAGCTGTACGTCGGTGACTGCGACGTATGGGATACGGGGAAAGTCGACGGCAGCGTCTGCAGCACCGTTTACGGAGGAAAAGCGCTGCAGTCTATGCAGCGCGTCTTCTGGCGCGTCGCGGTATGGGACCGCGACGACGTGATGTCGGACTTTTCCGACGCTGCATACTTCGAGACGGGACTGCTCGGAAGCGATGACCGGCACGCAAAATGGATCGAGGCGAGCGATCTGCCGTCGTCTCCGGAAAAACCGTACCGCGCACCGATATTTTCAAAGGAATTCACCGCCGATAAAGAAAAAGCCGTCGCCTCCGCGCGCCTATACATAAGCGGGCTCGGACTGCTCGAGGCGCACATGAACGGCGTGACGCTCGGCGAGGGAACGTATTTCGACCCCGGCGAGTCCGACGTGAGGCGAACCGTATACTACTGCACATACGACGTCACCGATATCGTACGCGGCGGCAAAAACGCCGTCTCGGTCATACTCGGGAACGGACAGTACGCGAACTACCGCATCCGCCGTCAGCCGGGGCGGTATTACAAGACCGACGACGCGAGGGGCGAGGACGAGGTCTATGGCATGTTCGGCACGCCCAAATGCATCGCGCAGGTCGTCGTAACGTACGCGGACGGCGAACGCGTCGTGATCGGCACCGACGAGAGCTGGTCATATATCGGAAGTCCCGTAACGGAAAACAGCTGGTACGGCGGCGAGGACTACGACGCGACGCTCGAGATCGACGGCTGGGACGACGTCGACCCGGCGCTCGCGCGCAGCGAATGGAGCAGAGCGTCGCTCGTCGCTGAAAGCGACATCCCGCAGGGCGCGCTCGTCGGACGCGAATTCGAGCCTGTAACAATACAGAAAGGCGACACGGTGACGTCCGACCGCATAAAGGTGACGAAGGTATCGGAAAGGGACGGATATACCGTTTATCTTGTCGATATGGGGAGAAACGGCGCCGGTTTCCCGGAAATCACTGTCGACACGCATACTGCGGGGCAGACGATACGCATGTACCCCGCCGAGGTCGACACGTTCGACGGATTCGACGGTCATATCGACCAGTCGTCGTGTACGCAGAGCGCGAGCCGATATGGAGATCTTATCTATGACACCTACATCACAAAGGGCGCGGGCAGGGAAACGTATCATCCGCGCTTCTGCTATCACGGCTACAGATACGTCGAGGTCGTCGTTCCGTCCGAAATAAAGCTGACAAACGAAAGCTTCACCGGGTACATTCTCAGGACCGACAACGGGAAAAACGGCTCGTTCACCTCGTCCGACTGCATACTGAACAGGATAAACACACTTACCGAGCGTTCGATCGAGAGCAACATGTTCGGAACGTTTACCGACTGCCCGCAGATAGAAAAGCTCGGCTGGCTCGAGACGCCGTCACTGATGTTCGATTCGATGGCGCAGACATACGATCTGCGCTCGTGGATACCGAAGATAATACGTGACATGGTCGACTCGCAGTGCGGGAACGGCAGGATCGCTGCGATCGCACCCGAATATTTCAGGATCGGCGGTCTTTACGAGGACCTCAACTGGAACGGCTCCGTTATTTTCACGTCGTGGCAGTATTACGAAGCATACGGCAGAGCGGAAATATTCTCCGATGAAAATTACCGCGCGATGAACATGTACATGGACTATCTCGAAAGGTACGCTGCAAAGGATCACATCATTACGCGCGGTCATATGGGCGAATGGGGCGAGATGACGCAGTACGGGAGGACGCCCGTAACGCTCGTCGAAACGACCGCATATTACCGCATGGCGGAAACGATGGCAAAAATATCGTCCGTGCGCGGTGACACAGACGGCAAAAAACGATATGCGGAGCTATCATGTGCGATAAAAAAAGCGTTTCACGAAAACAGCGAATGTTATAATAAGCAGTATCTTTACGGAAACGGGACGCAGTCCGGGTACGGATGTGTTCTCTACAGCGGCATCGCGCCAGACGGGGACCGCGCCGAGGCGCTCGACCGCCTCGTCGCAGCGATAGAAAATGCAGACTTTCACCTGACATCGGGCGAGGTCGGTCTGCGTCAGGTGTTTTCTTCTCTTGCGGAGGGCGGCAGGAGCGACATCATATACAAGATGGTCACGAACGACACCATGCCGAGCTATAAATACTTCGTCGACAAGGGGTTGACGACGCTGCCCGAATACTGGAACTTCGAGGACCTGTGGTGCGGTCTTGTCCGCTCGCGGAATCACGCCATGATGGGTCATGTGAAGGAATGGTTCACAAAATATCTCGCAGGTATACGCCCCGCCGCTGTCGGATACAGTGCCGTCGACATAAAGCCGTCCGTGATACACGGTCTTTCGGATGTTTCGTGCACCGTCGATTCGGTAAACGGAAATATAACGTCGTCATGGAAAAATGACCCGTCGTCGCGCTCGTTCACGCTGACGCTCGGTATACCCGTCGGCGTCACGGCGAACGTGTATATCCCCGTTCTCGGAGAGCAGCAGACGGTATGTCTTGACGGAGAAACGGCTGCCGCATCGCTTGCAGACGGCGGAAGGTATCTGCTCGTGTCGGACTGCGTCGGCTCGGGCACGTACACATTCACATCAACGTGGAAGTAAAAATCGAAAGCACCTCACAGCCTGCGGGCTGTGAGGTGCTTTTTTCGTGCAGTATCGCGCAATATTACTATATCTTTTCCGACGCATGCAGCGTCACGCCGCCGTACACGGATTTGAACGCGGACGTGAACCCGACGTGGAGCGTGTCTGCATTCGGCGCGCGAAGACGGCACACGGTCTCGTACTCACCTCCGTCACGCCTGACCTCGCAGACGATGACGCCGTCCGTCCGCGTCAGCCTCATGTCGCGGTAAAACGTCTGACTGAACGGCGTCACGTCTACCTCGCGCGCCTCTCCGCCTTTTTTATCGCGCACCGTGACGTGATAATTGCCGTCGGCGGCGAGCCCGAAGTAGAGCATTTCGTCATCTCCCCCGACGCCGCACCGAAGCATGATGCCGGTGCTTATCGCGACGCCGTAATAGGCGCGCTCGGATTCCAAAAGACGGCACGACAGCGCAAAATCGCCTGTTATCTCCGTCTCGTAATAGCCGACCTCGTCGGCGCAGCCGCCGAGTCCCTCGCCCTTGCCGTCGTGGAGCACGATGTCGTCATGCCATATGACGGGATTGCAGTCGCCGGGCAGCGCGCTCTTTTTCCATTTATATTCCCAAAGCATATTTTTTTCCGTCATCTCTCCGCCTCCGATAAAAGCTTCAGCGTATAAAGGTCGACGGTGCCGTGACCTTCCGCGGTATAGTACAGTATCGTCGAGTCCTCGCCGTTTCCTTCAAATCGGAACGCGACAGTCTCCCACTCCCCGTGCGTGTCGCGGAGCGTCACGCGCGCGAGCACGTTCGACGTGTCGCACTTCGACAGTGAGAGCGTACATTCGCCGTCGGCGCGGTAAACGAGCTCCGCGTCCGCTAGCGCGGGATGTCCGAACGTCCGATCCGCCGCCTCCGAGTCTCCGCGCATGCGGAGGAAACGTCTGCCGTCGTTGTCGTCGCACACGGACACGTCGCCCTCGCGCACCGCCGTTATGTCCGCGCACATGTATACGCCGTCGGCGCGGTCACGCGGTTTTGGCGGGACAATGTGGTCGTGCACCGCCTCGTCGGTAGAGTATAAAAGCTCCGAATATCCGATGAACTCCTCGAGCGACGACTCGGGAGAGGAGAATTTTTCGTACATCTCGCACATATACGGCGCGAGCGCATGGACGTCGCGGCGCGCGTGGTACTTGTAGTAGTGGTAGAGGATGCCGAACACGGGGTCGACGCGTCCGAAATTGCGCTTGTTCCATGAGTTCGGCGCATCGAAGTAGGTGCGGTAGTAGCGGGTCTTGTATCCGAGATTGAAGCGAGCGATGTAGTCGGCGCCCGCGAGCAGCCTGTCTGACAAAAACTCGAACGCGCCGACAGCGCCTTCGTCCTCCGACGCCTCGCCCGTTTCGGGGTCGACGCGCGTACCCTGCACGTACATCGTCATAGCTATCTCGGACAGCGAGCCGATATTGCCGTACGCGTGAGCCTGGTCGCGTCCGACCTCCGTTACCTCGATAAACGGCGGGTCGACGACTTCTCCCGTCTCGGTGTCCTCCGTTATCGATGCTATCTGATATTTTATCGAGCCCGAGCGCCCGCGGTTGTGCGGCTCGTAAGCTTTGTGAACGGTCGCTCTTTCGACCGCGATATTATACTTGCCGCGCTCGCCGCAGAATATCGTCTTCGCCATCCAACCTTTCAGCGCGTAGCTGTGCTGGTTCATGAAGTACCACCATCCGTCGACGGTGAACTCGACGACATTCAAAAATGAGCGGAACCGCTCGTCGTCGTCCGGTGTCCATGAAAGCGACGCGTCCGGCGACGAAGTTGTGCGCATTATGTCGGCGGCGAAGCAGAGGTGATAGAGCGCGATGCCCCATCTTATCTGCTGGTCGCGGTGCAGCGCCGCGTCGCGCACGCACATCCATGCGCGCAGTATGCGCATACAGTTCGCGCGGTAACGTGCGTCGCCGGTTATGACGTACATTATCGCCTGCTTCGACGCGGTGTCGCCGTCGCGCTGTGCGCAGTGTGCGACAGCGAGCCCGCCGTCGCCGAACGGGATATGTATGAATTCGTCGCTTTCCGGCTTGCAGCTCATTCCAGCGTCCGCGGACGCGCGCGGATGCGACGATAACTTTTCCATCGACGACAGCCACGGCTCGTCATGTGCGCGGGCGTGGCGCTGCATCGTGCGCAGCATTTCGGCGGAGACGCCGACTCCGGGGTGAACGAATCCCGCGTCGTCGCGGTATTCGGTCATGACCGGTATGAAGTCCGTTATTTCAACCATTTTGCACCTCACATGACGCGGCACACGGCGGCCGACATCGCAGGAACGGTCACACGTCCGCATTTGCATACGGGCTCGCCGCCAATCGCGTATACGATATCGCCGACTGCGGCGCCACATTCAAACGACGCGTCCGCGCCCGACGGATTGAGCACTGCCATCAGCCGTTCGTCGTCTGCCTCGCGGACATAGGCGAGCGGGTACGCGTTCTTTTCCGCGTATACGAATTCTATTTTTCCCGTATTTGAAAGCGCGGGATGCTCGCGGCGCAGCCTTATCTGACGCTTTACCTCGGACAAAAGCGAGTCGCCGTCGGCTTCTTCGTCCTCTACATTAGGTCTGTTTTCGTCGGGGTCGACGGGGATATAGAGCTTGTCCGCGTCGGCGTCGCCGAAGCCGGCGTTTTTGCCTCTCCCCCACTGCATGGGCGAGCGCGAGCCCGTCCTGTCGTAGCCGCCCTCGACGGAGGCGAGCCCCTCTACGTACCGCATGCCGATCTCGTCGCCGTAGTATATGAACGGCGCGCCCGGCATCGTGAGCAGGAACAGGAATGCGATCTTTGCATTGACGCCTGTCACTGTGCGCGCGAGTCTCTGCATATCGTGGTTGCCGGACGGTATGCAGATGAGTCCGCGCCCCTCGGTTTTCGACAGGCTCGACGTATAGCGGCGCACGAACCCGGACGCGTCGCCGTGTCCGCAGAAGTACGGTTTTTCGCATCTGAACAGGTCGTTATAGTGCGACGGTCCGAAGTGAAGGAGAAAATCCATGTGGAAGCCGCCCTCGAGCGATTTGTCGGGCTCGCCCCACTCGGATATCATCGCGGCGTCGGGAAATTCGCGGTCGAGGAATGCGCGCACCTTCTTCCACAGCGCGACGGTGCCGCGCCCGTCCTCGTCGTGCTTGACGAGCGACCCCGCCATGTCGACGCGGAAGCCGTCGCAGCCGAGCGAGAGCCAGAACCGCATAACGTCCATCATCGCGGAAAGCGTCTTTTGCGGTCCTTCGCCGTCGGTCGGCTGCTGCCACGGCTTATTCGGGTCGGGACGGTAAAAGCCGTAGTTGAGCGCGGGCTGATGCGAGAAAAAGTTCACGGCGCAGCTGCCGTCGCGCTCCGATATGCCGCGTATGCACGCCATGCCGTCCGGCTCCGTCCATACGCTGTCGGTCCAGATGTAGCGGTCGGTGTATTCGTTCCTCTCCGCGCGGCACGATTCGCGGAACCATTCGTGTTCGACGGACGTGTGACCCGGCACGAGGTCGAGCAGAACGTGCATGCCTCGCTTGTGAGCCTCGTCGAAGAGGCGGCGCAGGTCGTCGTTCGTGCCGTAGCGCGGCGCGGCTTTACAGTAGTCGGCGACGTCGTAGCCCGCGTCGCCGAACGGCGACTCAAAGCACGGATTGAGCCAGATCGCGTCGCAGCCGAGGGTGCGTATATAGTCGAGCTTTTCTATGATGCCGTCGAAGTCGCCGACACCGTCCGCGTTCGTGTCGCGGAACGACTGCGGGTATATCTGATAAAATACGGCTGTCTCAAGCCACTCCGGCATATGTGACATGTTTTGTTCCCCCAAACTTACAGTTTTTTCACTTCAATTATATCGCGCATCATGCGCGTTTGCAAGTAATAATTAAGAGCATATCTATGAATTCGCCGTCCAAGCTCGGCAACGAGCCGTAGGCTTCGCAGCTTCACCTACGCGCACTTTACTCGTGCGCTGACGGCGCTCCCGGCGTCCGACGCAGACACGACGCTTTGACGGCGATATCGCCCCGTCGCGAGGGAGCTGTTATGCCAAAGCGATAACGCGGTCTGAGCCCCGATGCCTTTTTTTCCGCCGACTGGATAACATCGACGAACACACGGGAGCCTCTTTCGGGTTCGACAAGGGGGACTTTCTTGCGAGAAAGTCCCCCTTGTCAAAAAACCTATTGAAAGGTGTGAAAGACGTCACCACGTCACGTGTGCAAAGGTAGTTGCCGGTGGGGACAGGCGGTACAAACATCCGCGGTGAGCGGAGAAGTTAGCTATGGCAACGGATAAGCGATTACGCGAAAATTGAAAAATATTCACACAAATTTGTGAAAAGTACTTGACAAATCACGAAAAATGTGGTATAATATAGGCAGTCGAGGGGATAAAACGATTACGGCAAGTCGTTGCGTTCGCAGGTCAAGCGGAGGAGCCTGCGATGCACGACGGTCAACGACGGCAGTATTGCAAAAAAACTCGCGTGAGCGAGAAATTTTTTCGCAAAAAACGCTTGCTTATGACGCGGCGTCATATGTTATCATCATGGCGAAAAAGGCACACAGGGGGGTGTTGACAACATGAAAATAGGCAATGCCGCGTCAAAGTCGGGACTGACGGAGCGCGCGGTGCGGCTTTACGAGTCGATGGGGCTCGTGAAGCCGGAGATAAAAAAAACGGGCGGACGCTCGTACCGCGATTACCGCGACCGCGACGTCGAGCGTCTGCGCGTGATTGCGGAGCTGCGGCGCTCAATGTTCACGCTCGACGAGATAGCGGCGATGATAAACGATCCCGAGACGATAGGCGACGCTGTCGCGAAGAGTACTGTCCGCGTCGACAGGGAGGCGGCGGCGCTGACGACGATATCGGACAAGCTCGACCGCGTATGCGGCGTTTACGATGCGGGAGCGCTCGCGAACGCGCTCTCCGACCTCGAGATCCCGTCCGACGACGATGACGTTGGTGATGACATCGTTGACATCGACGGCGACTGGGGAAAGGCGCGCACCCATTGGGGCACCGACGCCGACTA
>CANQMJ010000067.1 GCA_947624945.1 uncultured Clostridia bacterium
ACAAGGGGGACTTTCTTGCGAGAAAGTCCCCCTTGTCAAAAACCAATTTGTAGGTGTGAAAGACGTCACCACGTCAGATGTGCAAAGGTAGCTGCCGGTGGGAGCAGACTGTACATTGAACCGCGGTGAGCGGAGATACCGGTTTATGTGTCGATCTGAAACAATTCCATATTGCAAAGGCAAAATCGTTTATGCAGTTAGGAACTGTAAGACTTTGCTATATTTGACCCGTGCGAGAGATCGAAGGCATCTCGTCGCTGGCGCTCCGAGCTGCTACAGTCCGCGATTTATTATTTTTCAGTTTCGTACACTATGTGCGCGCGGACTGTAAGAGTTCGCTTTAGCACGGATGCAAAAAGCCTCCCTTTTGGGAGGCTTTTTGACCCGTGCGAGATAATCGAGGGCATCTCGTCGCTGTCGCTCCGAGCTGCAACAGTTCCGCATCGCATAGCAAAGTCGTTTATGCAGTTAGGAACTGTAAGATTTTGATCAGGCACGTTTCCTCATTCTTATCAAACAGCAAAACTAATGACAAAAAAATAGTCCATGTCATATTTCTTTTTCTTGTCTCAATCAACATGACCGTATGCCTGCTGCTTCCAATGATTTTGGTCAGGCTTTCCTGAGATAGTTTAATTTTTTCTCAATACAGGAAGATTTTCTGCCATCATATCCATCAATTTTCCTTATGAATCAGACATCTGTCTCACCTTGCTTTCATATCACAACAAGCTCCGGACACGAACCGGAGCTTGTTGCGTAAAATCTTTATCGGTTTGCAATGAAATCGTTAATAGTAATCAATCCCTTGCAAAGTGCAAAGAATTTATCGTTATACGCGTCTACAACTGCACAAGAGCAGTCCACTAAGTATTCAAATAAACCGTCTCCGATTTTGCTTTTTCTAAATGAAGCAGTCAATCTGAAAGCAATATCTCCGGTTTCAATGTCATAGTCAAAACTACCGTCTGCAAGTTCGTAAGAAGCAGCGCATGTGGCGATAGCCAGATCCATTCGTTTGTCTTTCGGAACTGTAAACGGAAGCTTGGAGAACACACGAAGCAGCTGCCGTTCAGAATCTATTGCAATGACAAATTCCATCGGAATGCCTTCGCCGGAGACTTCGAATGTTACAACTAAATCATCATCATGTTTCTGATACTTCCAATGCCTTTTATCAAGCGCAGCACACAAATCACAATATACTGTTTTTGCAAGAGCTGTTTCATTTGCTTCAGCCATAATAATTTCCCCTCAGTTATTAGAAATATTAGAAATAAACTTTTCGATGGTTATCATGCCCTTACCGAGCATTAATAACTTATCATTGTACTCGTCGATTATATAGCAGGAGCCCATCAGCATATAAGTAAACAAATCACTGCTTATTTCACTCTCAATAAAGCTGCTGGTCATTCTGAACAAAATGTGACCGTGAACGATATCATAATCAAAACTGCCGTCTATTAACATGTTATTTATAATACTTATAGCGATCGCAGCATCGAGCCTTTTTTCTTCGGGAATGACAAATGGGAGATGCGACAAAAGCATGATAAGCTGCCGATCCGTTTCCACTTTGACAGAGATGTCCATTGGAAGATCATCTCCCTGCGCACCACATTCGATGCTGAGGTCATAATCATCGCGCTTGTACTTCCAATCATGAGATTCAAGCGTTGCGCACAATGTTTTATATACTTTTTGAGCGCGTGCTGATTTTTCTTCCGCCATGTCTTTTTCTCCTTAAATCATATTTTATGTTTTTGATCCAAAACTCTCGAATATCATCTCATTCGACTGAATTTTCGCAGCATCGAATTTCAATATAAATAAGCATGTGCGATCCGCGTAAACACATTGAACATAGGATACCGAAATTGACTTCACAGTCGCTCGAAATTTGATTTGCCGGCGTTTGATATCATGCAGGCAGTGCCCATCCGTTCAAAATATACAATTTTGAGACATTATATCACATTTTGACGAAAAAGTCAATACACGTTCGTGCATTTTCACCTTTTTTGTGTTTATTACGATCTTTTTTTGCAATTTCGACATTGATTATGCCTCCTATTATGCAGTTTTTTCTTATCTCTTCTTATATATCTGATCTTCAACGCTATCCTGCCGGTCTTTACTGCAAGGATTGTTTAATGAACAGAAAAAGGCGGCAGATTACCGCCTTTTTCTCGGTCATGAAAGCCAAAACCGAAGCACGAATAAACCGCGTATTACATACACTTTTACGGTGTTCGTCGGCAGTTTGTCGGCTTTGCCGCCAACCTGCAACAGTCCGCGATTTATTATTGTTCGGTTTCGTACACAGCACCTACGCGGACTGTAAGATTTTGATTTGACCCGTGCGAGATGATCGAGGGCATCTCGTCGCTGACGCTCCGAGCTGCAACAGTTCCGCGATTTATTATTTTTCAGTTTCGTACACTATGTGCGCGCGGACTGTAAGAGTTCGCTTTAGCACGGATGCAAAAAGCCTCCCTTTTGGGAGGCTTTTTGACCCGTGCGAGATAATCGAGGGCAGTTTGTCGGCTTTGCCGCCAACCTGCTACAGTCCGCGATTGTATGTCAAACAGTATCGTTTGCCGCGTCCACGCAGACTGTAAGACTTTGATTAGGCACGGGACAAACACAAATGGGACTGCTGTGCAGTCCCATTTGTGTTTGACCCGTGCGAGAATCGAACTCGCGTTACCGCCGTGAAAGGGCGGTGTCTTAGCCGCTTGACCAACGGGCCGTAGCGGAAATTGGACTTGAACCCATGACCTACCGGGTATGAACCGGTTGCTCTAGCCAACTGAGCTATTCCGCCGTTTGCGCTCAATGTATCAAGCTTGTATATTATATCAGAGGAATCGGCGGTTGTCAACACTTTTAATTGAAATTTTTTTCGGATAAAGACCGCCTTTCATCGCGGCGTGTTCGTCCGATGCATTTTATACTTGCGTCTAAGACGGTTACACACATTTTTCGTCTATTCGGACAAAATTATCTACAAATTTATCGCCTTGTTTGTGAAAAAACAGTAGCGGGGTGCCAAACCTTAACATTGTTGCAAAAATTCGTTGACAAAGGTTTTGCCTTGTAATATAATAATTCTCAGCTAAATGTTGACTAATCAACATTTGACGAAAAATGAAGAAACGAAAGGTATTTTTTGAGATGGTTCTGGAAAAAATTAAAGAAATGCTCGCAGAAAAGCTCGATGTTGAGCCCGATGAGATCACGGAGGACTCGAAGTTCGCAGACCTCGGTCTCGACTCTCTTGACCTTGCCGAAATGCTCATGAACGTCGAATCAGAATTCGGCGTATCCGTCGAGACGGACGAGAGCCTTGACACAGTCGGTGCGCTCGTTGCAAAGATAGAGTCGCTTCAGGGCTGAGAGCGCAAGATGCTCAACTCACGCATTTGCGAAATGCTCGGGATCCGCTATCCCGTCTTCCAGGGCGGGATGGCGTGGATCTCGGACGGCAGACTCGCCGCCGCCGTATCAGAGGCGGGCGGGCTCGGCATCATCTCCGCGATGAACGCGGACGCCGGCTACCTGAAAGGGCAGGTCGAGACTGCGAAATCGCTGACGGATAAACCGTTCGGCGTCAACATCATGCTCATGAGCCCGCACGCGGACGAAGTCGCCGACGCGGTCATAGAGCTTGGCGTAAAAGTCGTAACTACGGGCGCAGGGTCGCCCGCGAAATATATGCAGAAGTGGAAGGACGCAGGCATAACCGTCGTGCCCGTCGTCGCGTCTGTCGCGTCGGCGAAGCTGGCGGTGCGCGCGGGCGCGGACGCCGTTATCGCGGAAGGGCAGGAGTCGGGCGGTCACATCGGCGAGCTCACGACGATGGCGCTCGTCCCGCAGGTCGCGGACGCTGTCGACGTGCCCGTACTCGCGGCGGGCGGCATCGCGGACGGACGCGGCATGGCGGCCGCGTTCATGCTCGGCGCCTGCGGCGTGCAGATGGGAACACGGTTCCTCGTCGCGAAAGAGTGCGGGGTACATCAGAATTACAAAAATATGGTGCTCAAAGCGTCCGACATATCGACGGTCGTGACGGGCCGCCGCTTCGGCGGCAACACGTGCCGCGGGATAAAAAATCAGTTCACGCGCGAATTCGTCAAGACCGAATACGCACCCGAGACGACGGCGGACGACGTCGCGATGCTTGGCGCAGGTTCGCTTCGCCGCGCCGCCGTTGAGGGCGACGTCAAAACGGGCAGCGTGCTCGCGGGTCAGATCGCGGGCATGGTGAACGAGGAAATGACGGCGAAGGAGATAGTCGAGAGCGTATGCGCCGAATGTGAGAATTATCTGAAAGGCGGTTCGAAATGGGTAAAATAGCGTTTGTATTTTCCGGTCAGGGCGCGCAGCACCCCGGCATGGGAAAGGAATTTTACGAAAGCGTGCCGGCGGTGAGAGCGCTGTTCGACGACGCCGAAAAGCGCCGTCCGGGCACGCTGTCGGTCATGTTCGACGGCGACGCGGAGGAGCTCAAAAAGACCGAGAACACGCAGCCGTGTCTCTATCTCTGCGACCTCGCACCGGCGATAATGCTGAAGGAAGCCGGCATCGTGCCGGACGCCGTCGCGGGATTCTCGCTCGGCGAGCTCGCCGCGCTCGCATTCGCGGGCTCCTACACATACGAGGACGGATTCTCGCTCACGACGACGCGCGGCGTCTATATGGGCGAGGCGACGAGAGAAGCCAAAACGTCGATGGTAGCGGCTGTCAAGGTGCCGTCGAACGTAGTCGAAGAAGTCGCGGCACAGTTCAGGCACGTGTACCCCGTCAACTACAACTGCCCCGGTCAGGTCGCGGTTGCGGGCGACGCGGACGAGATCGCAGAGTTCTCGACGGCTCTCAAGGAGCGCGGAGGCGCCGCACTGCCGCTTAAAGTCGCTGGCGGATTCCATTCGCCCTATATGGACGGCGCGGCGGTTAAATTCGCGTCCGCGATAGACGCGGCGGGGCTCTCCGACCCGACGATCCCCGTCTACTCGAACACGACGGGCAAGCCGTATACGACACCCGTATCGGAAACGCTGAAAATGCAGATGAACCACCCGGTACGCTGGGAGGATTCGGTCCGCGCGATGGCGAACGCGGGCGTCGACGTATTCATCGAAACGGGCGTCGGCAACGTGCTGACGAAGCTGATAAAGAAAACGCTGCCCGACGCTAAGGCTTATACCGCCGACACGGTAGAAGCGTGCGAGAGCATAATCGCCGAGCTCGGAGGGGCGCGGTGATGGGCGGCATGGATATGACAGGCAAAGCAGCCGTCGTGACGGGCGGCTCGCGCGGCATCGGACGCGCCGTATGCGTTGAGCTTGCGTCGCGCGGCGCGGACGTAGCGTTCTTCTATGCCGGAAACGAATCGGCCGCGGCGGAAACGCTCGAAGCGCTCCGCGAATACGGCGTTCACGCCGCGTCGTACAAATGCGACATATCGCGTGGCGAGGACGTGACGGCAGCGTTCAAATCGGTGCTCTCCGACTTCGGCGCCGTAGACATACTCGTGAACAACGCGGGCGTGACGAAAGACAAGCTCGCGATGATGATGAGCGAGGACGATTTCGTCCGCGTCGTCGACGTGAACCTGACGGGCGCGTTCCGCTGCTCGAAGGCGGTCATACCGACGATGATAAGGAAGCGTTCGGGCAAGATAATCAACATCACCTCCGTCGCCGGAATGACGGGCAACGCGGGACAGGCGAACTATTCGTCGTCAAAGGCGGGACTTATCGGGCTGACTAAGTCGCTGGCGCGCGAGCTCTGCTCACGCGGCATCACGTGCAACGCCGTAGCGCCGGGATTCGTTGAGACGGACATGACGTCGTCGCTGCCCGCAGGCGGCGAGGAGCTCGCGAAGTCAGTGCCGCTCGGCAGATTCGCGAAGCCGCAGGAGATAGCAAAGGCGGTCGCGTTTTTGGCGTCGTCCGACGCCGACTACATCACGGGCGAGGTCCTGCGCGTCGACGGCGGTCTTGCAATGTAAATATATTTGTGATCGAAAGGCAGCATAAAGCATAGATATGGGAAGAAGAGTTGTCATAACCGGCATCGGCGCGATAACGCCGATCGGAAACGACGTTCCGTCGTATTTTGAAGGACTGCGCGAGGGCAGAAACGGCGTCGCGCCGATAACGCGCTTTGACACAGAGGGCTCAAAATGCAAGGTCGCGGCGGAGGTCAAGGACTTTTCGCCGTCCCGCTGCTTCAACAAGCTGACGGCGGCGAAGACCGACCTTTACGTGCAGTACGCGGTGTGCGCCGCGGACGAGGCCGTCGAGGACAGCGGTATACTCGGCAATGTCGACGAGGATGAGCTCGGCGTATACGTCGGCTCCGGCGTCGGCGGCATAAACACGATATGCGAGGAGAACGAAAAGCTCGTCGCGTCCGGCGAACGCGCCGTGTCGCCGCATTTCGTGCCGAAAATGATAATCAACATCGCGTCGGGTCAGATCGCGATAAAATATCACGCGCACGGCGCGGCGATGAATATCTCGACCGCGTGCGCGACGGGCACGTCCGCCGTCGGCGAGGCGTACAGAGCGATCAAGGACGGATATCTGACCGCCGCTATCGCGGGCGGCAGCGAAGCGTCCGTGAACAAGCTCGCGATCGCGGGCTTCATCAACTGCATGGCGCTGTCGCAGTCCGAGGACCCGAACGCGGCGTCACTGCCGTTCGATTCGCGCCGCGCGGGATTCGTCCTCGGCGAGGGCGCGGCTGTGATGATACTTGAAGAATACGAGCACGCGAAGGCGAGAGGCGCGAAGATATACACGGAGGTGCTCGGATACGGCGCGACGTGCGACGCGCACCACGTCACGGCACCCGACCCGTCGGCGAAGCAGACGGTAAGGGCGATAAAGCTCGCGCTCGACGGCGTCGAATACGACGCCGCGACGACGTACGTGAACGCGCACGGTACCGGCACGAAGCTCAACGACAAGACGGAGACGCTCGCGTTCCACGAGGTGTTCGGCGACGACGCGAAAAAGCTCCACATCAGCTCGACGAAATCGATGACGGGTCACATGCTCGGCGCGGCGGGCACGGCTGAGGCTATCGCATGTGTGCTCGCGCTGACGGAGGACACGGTGCCCCCGACGATAAATCTCGACTCTCCCGACCCCGAGCTCGACCTCGACTACACGCCGAACAAGGCTGTGCACACGAAGATCGACACGGCGATATCGACGTCGCTCGGATTCGGCGGTCACAACGCGTGCCTCGTGCTCGGCAAGGTGAGATAATGGACCGCGAACAGTTAAAATCAATACTTCCGCACCGCGACGACATGCTGCTCCTTGACGAGGCCGAGGTCGTCGACGGCGTAGCAGTCGGCAAAAAGCTCATCACGGGCGACGAATTTTTCCTGCGCGGTCACTTTCCCGGCGAGCCTATCGTGCCGGGCGTCATACTGTGCGAGATAATGGCGCAGTCGACGTGCGTGCTTTTCGCGGGCGAGGCTGACGGCAAAAAGCTGCGGACGCTCTTCACCGGTCTTGACGGCGTGAGATTCAAGCGCTCCGTTCGCCCCGGCGACACATTCGTGACGCGATGCGAGATCGAACGCTCGCGCCCGCCGTTCTACTGGGCGAAGGGCGAGGGCTTTGTCGGAGACGAACTCTGCGTCACGGCAAAATTCTCGTTCTGCGTGACGAGCGAATGAAATTTAATTAAATATGGGGGGCTTTTTGAAAAAAGCCCCCCATAACCCCGCAAAAACTTTTCGGGAAGAAAAGTTTTTTATGGGAACAGAATAGTCAAAAAAGGGGGCGCGCGGGGAAAACTTCACTTGTGAAGTTTTCCCTTCGCCGAAAAGCCATGAAAATACATGTAAGACTGTTTTCGCGTCCGAAGGTAAAGGCGGCGGAGCCGTTTCCGGATACGGATTACGAGCTGAAATGCCCGAAGTGCAAGACGGCGCACACGCGCTCGGAGCTGTATGAGAGAAACTTCGTCTGCCCCGACTGCGGCGCCTATTTCCGCATACCGGCGCGCGACCGCATAAGAATGCTGTGCGACGAGGGCAGCTTCGTCGAGACTAACGCGAAGCTGACGTCGGTGGACTTCCTCGATTTTCCCGGTTACAGCGACAAAATAACGAAGGCAAAGTCGTCGACGGGCGAGCTTTGCGCCGTCGTGACGGGCACGATGCGGGTCGAGGGACACCCGTGCGCGGTGTTCGCGCTCGATTCGCGCTTCATCATGGCGAGCATGGGTTCCGCCGTCGGCGAAAAAATAACGAGACTGTTCGAGCTTGCAACGCGCCGCGGACTTCCCGTGCTCGGCGTGCTCTGCTCTGGCGGCGCGCGCATGCAGGAGGGCATCGTATCGCTCATGCAGATGGCGAAATGCAGCGGCGCCGCGCGCCGTCACAGCGACGCGGGACTGCTCTATATCGCGCTCCTTACCGACCCGACGACGGGCGGCATGACGGCGTCGATAGCAATGCAGGGCGACATCACGCTCGCGGAGCCGAAGACGCTCGTCGGATTTGCGGGACGCCGCGTCATAGAGCAGACGACGGGCTCCGCGCTCCCGGGCAATTTCCAGACGTCGGAGTTCCTGCTCGACCGCGGCTTCGTCGACATGATAGTCGACAGAGAATCGCTTAGGAGCACCGTATCGCTGCTTCTGCGCCAGCACACGACGGGCAAGGAAAAGGAGGCGTGAGGTATGAACGCATATGAAAGGTTAAAGACAGTCCGCGCCTCGGACCGCAAGATGGGCTCCGACTACGTGAACGCGATGTTCACCGACAAGGTCATACTCTGCGGCGACCGCAGATTCGGCGAGGACCCCGCCATAATGGGCGGCATCGGCTATCTCGGCGACATCCCAGTCACGTTCATCGCGATGGACAAGGGCTCCGACCTCGCCGACAGAATGAGGAAGCACTTCGGCTGTCCGATGCCGGAGGGCTACCGCAAGGCGCTCCGCCTGATGAAGCAGGCGGAAAAGTTTCACCGTCCCGTCGTTTGCATCGTAGATACGCTCGGCGCGTATCCGGGAGCAGAGGGCGAGGAGCGCGGTCAGGGACAGGCGATAGCGGAGAACTTATTCGAGATGATGGGACTCAAAACGCCGATAATCACCGTCGTCGTCGGCGAGGGCGGCAGCGGCGGCGCGCTCGCGCTCGCGGTCGCCGACCGCGTCTACATGCTCGAAAACGCCGTCTACTCCGTCATAACGCCCGACGGCTGCGCGAGCATCATATGGAAAGACTCGTCCCGCGTCGAGGACGCGACCGAGTGCCTGCACATAACGGCGGAGGACATGGTCAAATACTCCGTCGCGGAGGACATAATCCGCGAGGACTTCGAAAACTTCGACGTCATGTGCGCCGGCATGCGCGACAGGATCTTGCACGACATCGGCGAGCTGTTGCCGCTGTCGCCGAAAAAGCTGCTCGACGGCAGATATGAGCGTTTCCGCAAGATCGGCATATACGACGACGGAGAGACAAAATAACATTGTAAACCGGCACGGGGGAGACTTTCGTCAGAAGTTTTCCCCGTGCTCTTGACATTTCGTCGATTTTGCCGTAGAATATATACGTGCGCCGGGGAGTGAACCCATGACAAAAAAACGCGCGCGCAATTTAATATCGCAGAGAGCGGAGGGGAAGGCACCCATGGAAAAAAACGTAACCGTATTCGACAGCGAGGGTAAGATAATAGGGACGACATGGCCGCGACGCGCGGCAGGACTCGTCAGGAACGGGAGGGCACGCTATTACGGCGGCGTCGAGACCGCCATTATCCTCGCGCGTTCTCCCGACATAGAATCGTCGAAGGAGGACGAAAACATGAGTAACATTACAAACGAAGAGCTTCGCGCCAAAATTGAGGAAATGGTGCGCGAGGCGAGAGAAAAGTTAGACGCCGTGTGCAAAACTGCGGCTGACGCGATTGACGACCTCGTAGAGAATATCGAGGAAAGCGAAAACAGTGTCGATGGTGTAGAAGATGCAGAAGATGCAGACGGCACCGGCGAAGCCGACGATATGGGCGATATCGGTGAGGTCGACGGCGCAGACGCTGACGGCGAGCCGAGACAGCGCGGGCATCTTATCCGCATATCTGACGAGGACATGGAGAAGCTGCGCGCGAAGATGAAGTCGCTGCGCGACTCGATGATGTCGGCGGCGGACGAGGCGAAGAACGTCGCAGTAAAGGCGGGCGCCGAGATCGGCAGATACGCGGAATCCGTCAAGGCGAAGGTCACGGAAAAGATCGCGGAAGCGAAAGCTAAGGAAGCCGAGGCGAGCGCCAAGCGCGATCCCGAACCCGGCACCGAGGCTTATTACCTTGCCAAGATCGAGGAAGTTCACCGCGACGACGGCTTTATAAAAGAAGCGCTCGTAAATCTTCAAAATATCAAAAGCGGCGGTCCCGGCGACGTCGGTGCGCAGGCAGCCGCAGGTTCTATCGGCATCACAGTCCAAACTCGTGAGGAGACGAACCGGAAGATGCTCGACTTCTACATGGCGCAGCTCCAGGAGGTGCGCAGACGCAATAACGAATCCGCAAGGCTGTCGTTCGAGGACGCGCGCCGCAATGCGGAGTCACCCGAGGAGCGCCGCGCGCGCATGATACGCGAGGATCCGATGATAGAACGCATCATGGCACTTGCTGCGGAGACGAACAAGGACGACCCGTCCGCCATCCACGCGGCGACCGAGTATTTGCAGGAATACATCCGTCAGACGTACGGCGACAATCCCGACTATTAAAAATCGCAGCCTGTTCCCCGCCCGATTTTGGGCGGGGAACATTTTCGTGTGACAAATGTGCGATTTGCTCAATAAGTTTATTCTATTTGCATAGTTTTCATCTCTGTTTATCCCGTTTTGCGCTTTTTTGCGCTTGAAATAACTGCGCGAATAAAGTATAATATTGTCGGCGAAAAAATCTTTTCATTCGGAGTTGACATGGCATATACGCTCAGCGCGCCCGTATGCGACGCGCTCAAATATATTTATTACGATATGAGGGCGGGACGCGCCGCCGAGGGACTCGCGCTGCTCGAATCATCGTCCGCCGCCGGCGACGGCGACGCGAGCTGCATTCTCGGACGGTGCCTTATGGGTCCGAGGTACGCGTGGAAGTACCACAGGTTCCCCGCCGACGAAAAGCGCGCGCTCGAGCTTCTGCGTCTGTCGCTGCATCAGGGCAGCGCGCTCGGCGTCATTGCGCTCATCCGCGAAAGTGAGCTGACGGCGCAGCTCGAACGCGAGATGATGTTCCCCGACCTCGTCTCCGCGTTTGCCGCCGTGATCGAGGCCGCCGAGGGCGGCGATGCATATTGCGCGCTTATGGCGGGCGAAGCGTACGCAGGGCACGATTTTCTGCGCATATGCGGCAAGGACCGCAGCGCGTTCGAGAGCGACGAGTCGTACAACAAATACGTCGCGGCGAACGAAGCCAAGTGCGACGCCTTCTATCGCCGCGCGTTCAGGGGCGGCATGTACGCCGCAGGCGACGCGCTCATAAGCCGCTCCGGCGACGAAAACGCTTTTTTGACAGACAAGCTGCCGCCGAAGGCGGTCGAGATACTTCACGAGGGCGCCGAACTCGGCTATCCGCCGCATCAGCTGCGGTATGCGGAGCAGCTCAAATCCTCCGATACGCCCGCAGACGCGGTAAAATGGTATCGGCTCGCCGCCGAGGGCGGAGAGCTCGACGCGTGGTACAAGCTCGGCATGTGCGCGCTCAAGGGCGAGTGCATGGTGAAGGATCTCAAAACGGCGGTATCGTGCTTCGAACACGCCCTCGACGACGACGAGCTCGAGGTGCGCTGCTGCAATCAGCTCGGCGCCATCTACTACAAGGGCGGCGACGGCATGGAGCCGAACTACGACCTGTCGTATAAGTACCTGAAGTACGCGTACGACAAGGGCAGCAGATACGGCGTGTACTTCCTCGGCAAGATGTGCTTTTTCGGCACGGGGACGGCGCAGGACTACGTCGCCGCGCGCAAATATCTCGAACAGATGGACTGGCACTACTGGCGCAAAAACTACATGCTCGGGTGCATATACGGTCAGGGGCTCGGTGTCGAGGTCGACTGCGAGCGCGCCGTCGAGGAATTGAAAAAGGCGGAGCATCACCACGACGCAAAGGAAGAGCTCGCGCACTATAAAAAGAAGCTGTTCGGCGGTTGGAAAAGAGTGTGAAAAGGACGCGCATGAGCGCGTCCTTTCACTTTGCGGGCGCAGTGACGCCGCTGCCGACCAAATTGAGGGCATCGAGCCGTAGGCTTCCCAGCCACACCTACGCACACCGTGCTCGTGCGTTGACGGCGCTCCCATCGTCCGACGCAGACACGACGCTTGGACGGCGATATCGCCGTGCCGCGAGGTAGCTGTTCGCAGACAGCGATAACGCGGTCTGAGCCCTGTTGCCTCTTTTGCCGCCGACTGGATAACATCGACGAAC
>CANQMJ010000068.1 GCA_947624945.1 uncultured Clostridia bacterium
GTCCATTTCCGGCGCGAGCTTCCGCACCGCCTGACTGTTCAGCATGCTTAACGCCTCCGAACGGCGCGTCGGCGTCATGAACACGATGCGCGAGGCGGGGAAGCGGCGGCGCAGTATGCGTATCAGCGTGTTGACGGCGCCGCAGAACGTGTCGGGCGTGTTGTCGCGCTCGTCGCCGAACGGCGCGTTGCCGTGACCGTAGTCGTTGGTGCCGCCGAATACGACGATGACGTCGCCGGACAGGTCGAGCTCCGCCGCGCGTCCGCAGTAGTAGAGGTCATGGCGCGGGTCGCCGGACGCGCCGCGCTGGTAGGCGATGCGGGTGCCGCCGATGCCGTTCGTGTATATGCTGCCGAGTCCGCGCTCGCGCGCGAGCACGTTGTCGTAGCGGTATTTGAAGTCGCTCGTGCCCCAGCCCTCTGTTATGCTGTCGCCTAAAAATGTTATGCGCTTGCCTGTAAGTTCCATTTTGCTTTCCTCATTTACCCGTTTCGGTCATATATTTTTCAAAAGACGGCGTGTCCATTATGTAGCGGAGCACGTTTGCCGCGCACCGGCGAAGCTCGTCGAATGTGAGCCGTCCCGATTCGAGCGACGCATGTATATCGTCGTCGTTGTCGTCCGCGTTCGGGACGACCATGTAGATGTCGTTCTGCGCGCGTATCATCTCGGCGAGGTTTCGTTTGTCGCCGTGCATTCCGACTCTGTTCGCCTTCGCCCACCAGTCGGTCATGACAAAGCCGGTATAGCCCCATTCTCCGCGCAGTATTGTCGTCGTCAGATCGTAATTCGACGCGCAGTGGCAGCCGTTTAATAGGTTGTAGGACGTCATTATCGACTTCGCGCCGCCTTCCTTGACGGCGATCTCGAACGGACGCAGATGTATCTCCCGCGCGCAGCGCTCGCTCATCACCGAGTCGCAGTCGTTGCGGTGGAATTCCTGATCGTTCGCGGCGAAATGCTTGAGCGTCGCGTTGCCGCCGAACGCGGCGATGCCGCGGCAGACGGCGTCCGCCGTCTTGCCCGCGAGCAGCGGGTCCTCGGAAAAATATTCGAAATTGCGCCCGCAGCACGGGTGGCGGTGTATGTTGACGCCGGGTCCGAGCAGCGCGTCCACGCCGTGCTCGACGAGCTCCTCGCCCTCGAGACGGAACAGCGCCTCGACGCCTTCATCGTCGAACGTGGACGCGAGCAGCGTCCCGTTCGGCAAAAGCGTCGCGGGCTCGCCGTAGTCGGAGCGTATGCCGGACGGACCGTCCACGTTCGTCACGACGGGCACGCCGTACTTGGCGAGCGTGTCCGTGACGCCGCCGAACGCGGCGGTCGTGTACATCTTCACCTTTTTGCTCGCGATGCCCTCGGCACGAACGACGGCGCACAGCTCGTCCGCGTTCATCTGCAAAACGAACTCCTCCATCGTATGCGCGCCCGACTTCACGTCGGCGAGTTTGATGCCGCGGTCGCCGGTGCAGCCTTTGTCGCAGTCCGGGCGCGATGCTTCGATTCTGTCGACGATGTCGTATGTGCGCGTCGGTACGCGCTCATACGCGACTTCGACGCCGTCGCCCTGATGCGGGACGACGCGGTAAAACTCGCGCGCGGGTGCGAGCGCCTCCGTGCAGCGCTCGGTGACGGTGAGCTTCGGCACGTTATATGTGAACACGGGTCCCGCGCCGAGCGCGGACTTCACGTCAGTGCCGGCGAAGACGGCGTAGTCGCACGCTTCGAGCACATAGCACGACTTGTGGCCCGTCGCGCCGCTGTCGTCGTAGGACGCAAGCTCGCGCACGGGGAACGACAGTTTCATCGTCTGCGACTGACCTGGACGCAGCTCGCGCGTCTTTTTGTACGCGCAGAGCGCGGCAGACGGCGTGAGAATTTTTCCGCCATGCTTGCAGAAGTAGACCTCGACGACCTCGCGCCCGCTCGCATTTCCCGTGTTCGTCACCGAAGCAGTGACGAATATCTTGCCGTTCGCGGCATGCGCGTCGGTGATATTCACGTCGAACGTCGTGTACGACAGACCGAACCCGAACGGGTACATTACACGGTCGGGAGTGAACGTCTCGAACCAGCGGTAGCCGACGTAGACGTCCTCCTCGTAGACGTTGTAGTCGGGCGAGCCGAAATTCTTATGCGACGGATAGTCCTCGATCGCGTATGCGATCGTGTCCGGCAGTTTGCCGGACGGCGATACGCGTCCGCTTATCACGTCGGCGACGGCGGCGCCGCCCTCCTGTCCGCCCTGCCAAACGTACATGACGGCGCCGACGTGAAACTCGTCGACCCAGCTCATGTCGATGATGTTGCCGGAGTTTATCGCAACGGCGACGCGTGTGAACGCGCATGTGACGCGGCGCAACAGCTCGCGCTCGTCGTCGGTCAGATACCAGCTGCCGCTCTCGGGCGCGTTGTCCTTGTCCTCTCCCGCCCATCTGCCGAGCACGACGAGCGCGGCGTCCGCGCATTTTGCGGCGTCGGCGACGTCGACCTCGTCGGGGACGTATTCGAGCTGGAACCACGGCTCGGTCGCCCAGCCGTGTCCTACGTCGAAGGGATGCTCGCGCAGCCACGATGTGTATTTTTTGTGCGTCTTAGGCTCTAATTTGACGCGGCTTTTTTTGATGCCGTCGATGACGGATATTTTATACGGCGGGTGTACGCAGCCGCCGGAACCCGTGCCCGCGGCGAGATAATCGTATGCGGTGCGCCCGTATACGGCGAGCGTTTTGCCTGCCGCGACGGGAAGAACGCCGTCGTTTTTCAGCATTACTATGCCCTCTGCGGCAATTTTGCGGCAGAGACGCGCGAATCGTTTATCGTCCATTTGAAGATCCCCCTTTATAACACGATTTTACAATACGGCGCGCGCATTTGCAATAGAAATTTCTAAATTTTGCACGGGAAATCTTCGCCCTACGCGCGAAAAAATGTCCCCCGCAGGGGCGGGGGACATCATGATCAGTCGACCTTTCAGTTGTTGCCGGAGCAGCAGCAGAAAATTATAACAAGAGCGATTATGAGTATCCAGCAGATGTTGCCGTCTTCAAAAGCTCCGCCAAGGCAGTTGCCCATGTCAGTACCTCCATGTATTTTGTCGGATAGCGAAGCGCCGTTTGCGTTTGCGCACCCGTTTACATGATATGACATGATGGGCGAATTGTTACTTCCGCCTATGACAGCTCGAGCGAGTCAGATTCGAGGAATTCATGCGCGGACAGGACGCTGTCGGCGGGGAACGACGCCGACGCGCCGCACTTCGAGCAGACTACGCGTATCGCGTCGTCGCCGATCTCGACTCTGTAATCGCCGCCGTCCTCGCAGCGGCAGTGTATCTTGCCCTCGTCCTGCATGTCGTGTACGACGAAGTTGACGATGTCGTAGACCTGCGGGTCGGGGAGCACGCCGCGCTGCTTCGAGCTTTTGCGCACGCGATCAATATCGTCGGCGGCGTCGTCGCCGAGAAGCTCGAGCAGCTCGCGCTCGGACCGTTCGAGAGAGGCGAGCACGTCGTCCTTTTTGCCGATAAAGCATATGTCTATGCCGGTGTACGCGCACGGGAGTGACGTCGGCTCGCGGCGGAAGAACATCTCGTCGGAGAGCGTGTACGTGTGCGGCGTCGGGCAGAAAAGACACGGCACCGTGAGCCGCACGCGGCGGTCGCTCCTGTAATTTATCGTCATTTCACTGCCGCCGCACGAGCAGCGCATGCGTATCATGTCGGCGGACAGCGAGAACGCGCCGACGATGCTTACGACGCCGACGCCGCAGACGGGGCAGCGGTATGCGACGGTAGTTTCCTTTTTGTCAAGTACCATTTATAAAAACCTTTCGTGCTTGTTATGTCAGCCTATGTCAGCCGTGATATATGCGCGAGACGCGCTTCCCGATAAGGCAGACGAGCTCGTAATTTATCGTGTGCGCGGCGTTTGCGAGCGCCATTATGCGGTCGTTGTCTCCACCGAACAGCACGACCTCGTCGCCGACGGAAACGTCGATGTCGGATACGTCCGCCATGCACTGGTCCATGCAAATTCGCCCGATTATTGGCGCGGACGCGCCGTTCACGTATATGCGTCCGCCGTTGGCGAATGCGCGCAGAAAACCGTCCGCGTACCCGACGGGTATCGTCGCGACGGTGATGTCGCGCGGAGCCTCGTATGTGTAGCCGTAGCTGATATGCTCGCCGCGTCTGACGCGGTGCAGGTGCGAGACGATGCTGCGAAACGTCATGACGGGTTCGAGCGGGACGCCGTACTTTGCGCCGTCGTAGTTTTCCCACGGATAAAGTCCGTACAGTATGACTCCGGCGCGCACGGCGTCGAGGTGCAGGTCGGGTCGGCGGAGAAGCGCCGCACTGTTGCATACGTGACGCAACAGATGCAGCCCCGCCGCAGAGAGCCTCGACTCCACAGCCTTATATTTCCCGTATTGCTCCTCCGTTATGCCGACGCCGTCCTCATCATCGTCGGCGCACGCGAAATGGGTGAACAGCCCCTCCGGTTCGAGCCCCTTATATGAAGCCGCGCGAAGTATCGCGTCCGCGGCAGCGTCGGGGTCGACGCAGTCGTAGCCGATGCGGTTCATGCCCGTGTCGAGCTTGAAATGCACCTTTACGCGGCAGCCGCATCTGACGGCCTCGTCGGAGAGCGCTTTAGCGTACTCGGGCGAAAACACCGTCTGACTTATGTCGAGACGCGACAGAATGTCGGCGTTCTCGGGCGGAGTGTAGCCGAGAATGAGTATTTGCGCGCCGTCCTGACCGCGCCCGAGAAACGCGTCGCTCAGCTCCGCCGCCTCCTCGATGCACGAGACTGCGAACAGTCTCGCGCCGCATTCGTAGAGCGCGGGCGCGCATACTCTCGCGCCGTGTCCGTATGCGTCCGCCTTGACGACGCACATCACACGCGAGCCTGACGCATGCTCGGCGATATCTTTATAGTTTCGGCGCAGCGCGTCAAGGTCGATGTCGGCCCATGTCTTGTGGCGCATGCCGTTGTAGTCTGTCATTGTTCGTTATCCTCTGTACCCGGCGTGACGGTTGCGCCGTCGGCCGTGAATTTATATTCCGCGATAGAGAGCGACACCGTGCCGTCGGCGGACGATATCGAGGTCGGCGTATCGGCGCCGCCGTCGAATCGGACGAGAACGTCGCCGCCGCGCGGATGCGGCAGCGTCAGCGTGACGGAGCCGCCGCCCTCATCCGCGGACGAAATGAGAGACGAGTCGAGGCGGAACATGTCGGCGATGTAGAGAAATCGCTCGGCGGCGTCGCTGCTGACGGGCAGCGTCAGCGTCCCCGACGACATCGTGACCGACGGCGACTCGACGCCGTGTATATCGACTTTTATCCCCGCAACAGTGTCGGGCGACGTGAACGCTATCGTGACATGACGCGCAGCACCTGTGCCCGATACTTCGATGACGACGCCGAACGTGCCCGTATCGGTCGCGAGCGTCGACGTTATCGCGGCGGGGCGGTCCTGATACGCAAGCGGGTCGGCGGCAGCTTCGGTGCACGACAAAAGCGATGCGCAAAGCGCTGTCAATAAAAGCGCCGCATATATGCGAACACGTCTGCGGAATTTCATGAAAAGCGAGTCCTCCGAGCGCAAAAATCAAGGCGCAGCCGCGCTTATCGTGACCGCGCCATGATTATTTATACTCGGGGACGATGCTTTTTAGACGTCGTTATTTGCCGAGCTGTTCGCCGGAGAAGTGGAGTTCGGCCACGACGGTGTTTTTGTTGTAGTATTCGAATATTCCCATCGTCTTGTCGATCATATCGAAAAGGATGGCACAGTCCTCGCCGCTCTCATTTTTGTATACGCCGTAGTATACGTTCGGATGCGACGGGGAAGAGGAGTGGTTCAGGACGTTTTTGATGCCCATCGCGTCAAACTGACGGCGGTATTCGGGATCGTTATACGGCGCGACCGTGGAGAAATCCTTTATCTTCATTTCGAGGATGAGCTTTTCCGCGATCTTTTCGTCCGCGTGCGCATCGTTTTTGTCTGTCTTGAACTTCTTGCCGTAGTAACGCGTGAAGCGTATCGTGCCGGCATTGTATATTTCATACCGCTGGTCATAGTTGACGTAGCGCCATGTGCCGTTGATGAGCGGACGCGCAAGTATCATGAACAGCGGCACCGATACGAACGCCGCGTACGACAGAAAAACGAACAGAACGGCGATGATGGCGACGGGCACGATTATATAGGCGGCACGGACGAGCGCGCGCTTCGTCTTATACGAGCCCTCCGGCTTCTTCGGTACGGCGTAATCTACGTTGTATTTGTTTTCTCCGCTCATGATAAAGACCTCACTACATTATTTTTTTATTGTATTACACAAACATTATTCCACAACATTCGCGATTTGTCAAGTGCTTTTCACAAATATGCGGGCAATGCTTTGCCCAAGCGCCGCTTCTGCGCCGCAGACGCCGCCGTCCAAGAGACGGCAACGTCAAACTTTCCGCGTCAGCGGAAACGTGTCGCAGGTCGGCGCGCCAGCGGCGAACTGCTGCAAACGTGCAACGTGCCGTAGGCTTCCCAGCGCCAAATTCGCGCACCGCGCTCGTGCGTTGACGGCGCGACACGGCTCGACGCAGACACGACGCTCTCGCGTTGCCGCGTGCCGCAGACACGACGCTCTCGCGTTGCCGCGTGCCGCAGACTCCCCCGCCAAACCTGCGCACGCAACAACTTTCCGTAATCGCCTTATCTCCTTGACTGCCTATATTATACCACAAAATTTGCGATTTGTCAAGTACTTTTCACAAATTTATGCATTTTTATGCCTTAACTGGTATCTCCCACACGTTTTCGCGAAGCGAAAACGTGTCGCAGGTCGTAGCGTCAGCTGCGAACTGCCGCTCACCGCGGATGTTCGTGCAGTCTGCCTCCACCGGCAGCTACCTTTGCACATCTGACGTGGTGACGTCTTTCACACCTTCGAATAGGTTTTTGACAAGGGGGACTTTCTCGCAAGAAAGTCCCCCTTGTCGAACCCGAAAGAGGCTCCCGTGTGTTCGTCGATGTTATCCAGTCGGCGGCAAAAAAGGCATTGGGGCGTAGACCGCGTCAATATACCGGCATAACAGCTCCCTCGCGACGTATCGACTGCGCCGCCTACACGTCGTGTCTGCGTCGGATGATGGACGCGCCGGGCATCGCACGAGCACGGTACATATAGGTGTAGCTGGAAAGCCTACGGCACGTTGCCATTACTCGGTCGGCGGCGCGTTTGCATCGCGAAAAGTGTGGCGTTGCTATAGCTTGGACGACAAATTTGTCGAACAGAATCTTTTCATAAAAAGTTTACCTCTCCGCCATTGACAAAAGGGCGACGCGGGTATATCATATGTGTAATACAGAGAGTATAACAGTTACTTTACGAGGGACGAAAATGACATACGAAGAATATAAAAAATCGGGACTCGACCTGTCGGCGCTCGGATTTATGCGCGGGGACGAGGACGGCGGCTATATGTGCGACCCCGTCGGCGCGCGCGTGCTCGGCTGGTGCGGCGTCGACGGCATACATTTTTCGACCGTTTCGGGCTGCGAAGTTGTGTTCGCGATCTCGCCGATGAATTTCTACGACCATGACGTGCAGCCGGTCGCGAAGGATTTCGACGAATTCCTGTCGCTGCTTCTGACGTGCCGCGATACGGCGGCGATCGAGCAGGCGTGGCTCATGGACGCGGACGCGTTTGCGGATTTTGTGAACGGCGTCGAGGTAACGGACGATGTAAAAACCGCGCTCGACGCGCTCAAAGGCGCGGGAGTTGACGAGCTGTCGGTTGCGGACGCATACAGGATCCTGCGCGAAAGAGCGGAATCGTTCGATGTGAAACGGCTGGAATTCCCGCCGGAATATTATGAAAATATGCCCGAGCCGACACCGGTGTGGAGCATCGACTACGAGGGCGACACGAGCGGCGGCGAGGTGCGCGTCGACAAATCGTTTGAGTGGTGCGGCGAGACGTGGCGCGTTTTGGCGTATCACGACTTCAAAAAAGGGCTGCTCGTCGACATCATGCGCGTGCCGGACCCCGAGATGCTCGCAACATATCAATATAAATACGGCGACCCGGAGTCGCTGACGGAGGAAGAGCGCGAGCACGCGGAGGAGGAAAATCCGTTTTCGTCGGCGCCGCGCGCGGAGCTGACTGTGAATGGCGAGACGCTGCATCAGTCGCGTATGTCGTGCATATATCATGTGCCGGAGATGAGCAACGTCGACACGTACGCAGCCGCGGTGAAGGAGCATTACGGTATCGACGGGGAAACGTTCGTCATTTACCGCGCCGCGTTCAACTCGAAGCGCGGACGCGGCGGGCGAAAGATATCGTCGATGTCGATAACGCTTTCGGCGGAGCAGAAGCTTGTAACGCTTTCGACGTTCTCCCCGACAGGCGCGGGCGGCAGCGTAAAATTCACGACGCTCGACGGCACGGAGCACACATTGACGGTGACGTCGTTTTCCGACAGTGTGCTCGACATGCCGAGCATGAACGGGTATGAATTCCCGACCGCCGCGGTCGAGATGGAGTATGTGATAGTGCCGCCGGCGGAAAACGTGACCGTCGCGGACGCGAACGGCGGCGACAGCCCGAAATATGATGCGAGAAAGAACGAGCTTTCCGTAATAGGCGGCGCGGACGGTCCGACCGCGTTCATATTCTCGCGAAAGCAGACAAAGCCCGGCGCCGTCACGTCAAATCCGCGGTTTTCGCGCACGCGTGTGACGTGGTGTGTGCGGGAGCGCGACACGCGGACGAAGCCCGTGACGCTTGATATAATATAAGCATGGCGGCGGGGGCAAAAAGCACCCGCCGCAGCTGTAAAACTTTAGACATTATAACGATTGCGGACGCGGTCGAAGTATGGTATACTCGACACGATACGGGTCGATGTGCGATGATGCCGTCTGCGGAAGCCGTATCGAAGACGAAAAGTGAATATTCATTCAAAATGTGAATGTGACGTCATAATGACGGCGGCGATACAGCCGAAAAAAGCAATGCACTGCGAAAAAATGAAGCGCCGCACATACGAAATCAACATTTGCAAAATGAATATGCATGCGAAAATTGTGAATATTATTTCACTTTTCCCCTTGACAAACATGAAAATACGCATTATAATATGCGCATAAATATACGATAAGGAGCTTTTACAAATGGATAAGAGCAAAATAAAGAAGGTAGTCCTCGCCTATTCGGGCGGTCTTGACACGTCGATAATCATCCCGTGGCTCAAGGAAAATTACAACAACTGCGAAGTCATCGCGGTGTCGGGCAACGTCGGTCAGGCGGACGAGCTCGAGGGACTCGAAGAAAAGGCGCTCAAAACGGGCGCGTCGAAGCTGTATGTGCTCGACCTCACCGACGATTACGTCGACAACTACATAATCCCGACGATGAAGGCGGGCGCGGTCTACGAAACGTACCTGCTCGGCACGTCGCATGCGCGTCCCTGCATCGCGAAGGGGCTTGTCGAGATAGCGCTCAAGGAGGGCGCGGATGCCATCTGCCACGGCTGCACGGGCAAGGGCAACGACCAGGTCAGATTTGAGCTCGCGATAAAGCATTTCGCACCGAATATGCCGATAATAGCGCCGTGGCGCGAGTGGACGATAAAGTCCCGCGACGAAGAAATAGATTACGCGGAAGCGCACAACGTGCCGCTCAAGATAAACCGCGAGACGAACTACTCGAAGGATAAGAACCTCTGGCACCTCTCGCACGAGGGACTTGACCTCGAGGACACAGGCAGCGAGCCGATGTACGAGAAACCCGGCTTCCTCGAAATGGGCGTTTCTCCCATCGCGGCTCCCGACGAGCCTACATATATAACGCTCGATTTCGAAGAGGGCACGCCGGTAGCGCTCAACGGCGAGAAGATGTCGGCGAAGAACATAATCCTTGCGCTCAACGAGCTCGGCGGCAAGAACGGCATAGGCATAATCGACATCGTCGAGAACAGACTCGTCGGCATGAAGTGCCGCGGCGTCTATGAGACTCCCGGCGGAACGATACTCTACGCGGCTCACGAAAAGCTCGAATCCATATGCCTTGACAAGATGACGCTGCACGAAAAGCAGAAGCTGTCGATAACGTTCGCGGAACTTGTCTACAACGGTCAGTGGTTCACGCCGCTTCGCGAGGCTCTGTCCGCGTTCGTCGACAAGACGCAGGAAAAGGTCACGGGCAAGGTCAGATTAAAGCTCTACAAGGGCAACATAATAAACGCGGGCGTTTGGAGCGAGAATTCGCTTTATAGCGAGGAGATCGCGACGTTCGGCGAGTCCGACTACGATCAGAAGGATTCCGCAGGCTTCATCAACCTCTACGGTCTGCCGATAAAGGTGCAGGCTATGGTGGACGCAAAAAACGAGGCAAAAAAGTAATAATTCACCGCACATCATATTGATTCCGAACATAAAAAACCGGTAATAAAAGTTCTTGAAACGGGGGTGCGGGGGAGAAACTTCTTAAAAGAAGTTTCTCCCCCGCCAAAAACAGTTTAATATGAAATTATGGCAGGGACGCACGGACGGCGTGACCGACAAGCTCGCGGACGAGTTCAACTCGTCGATCGGGTTTGACAGCCGGATGTACAAAGAGGACATAACGGGCAGCATCGCGCACGCGGAAATGCTTGCGAAGCAGGGAATAATCACCGACGCGGACGCGGAAACGCTCGCCGCGGGACTGCGCGGCATACTTGCCGACATCGAGTCGGGGAAGCTCAAAATAGACATGTCCGCCGAGGATATCCATATGTTCGTCGAAGCTGTTTTGACCGAGCGCGTCGGCGACGTCGGCAAAAAACTGCATACGGCGCGAAGCAGAAACGATCAGGTCGCGCTCGACGAAAGGCTTTATCTGCGCTCGTGGATTGAGAGCGAGACTGAGTCGCTGAAGGCTCTGATACGCGCCGTCGCCGACAAGGCGGAGGCCCACGCCGAAACTATCGTACCCGGCTATACGCATCTCCAGCGCGCGCAGCCGATCACGTTCGGTCACCATCTCTGCGCGTACGCGATGATGCTTTTGCGCGACCTCGACAGGCTCGCGGACTGCAAGCGCAGAATGAACGTCTCCCCTATCGGTTCATGCGCGCTCGCGGGCACGACGTATAATACCGACCGTGCGTTCGAGGCGGAGCGCCTCGGATTCGACGCAGTATGCGAGAATTCTATCGACGGCGTGTCCGACCGCGACTTTTCCGTCGAGCTGATGGCGGATATAGCGATACTGATGATGCATCTGTCGCGGTTCGCGGAAGAGATAGTTTTATGGTCGAGCTGGGAGTTCAGATTCGTCGAGCTCGACGACGCGTACACGACGGGGTCGTCCATCATGCCGCAGAAGAAAAACTCCGATATGGCTGAACTCGTCAGAGGCAAGACGGGACGCGTCTACGGCGACCTCATATCGCTTTTGACGACGCTGAAGGGTCTGCCGCTTGCGTACAACAAGGATATGCAGGAGGACAAGGAGAGCGTCTTTGACGCATGCGACACTGCGAAGATGGCGGTCGACATATTCACCGGCATGGTGTCGACGATGAGGGTGAACGAGGCGAGCATGAAAAACGCCGCGGGCGCTGGCTTCATCAACGCGACCGACCTCGCCGATTACCTCGTCGGACGCGGACTGCCGTTCCGCGAATCGTATAAGATATCGGGGCGGATCGTCGCCCGCTGTATCGCGGACGGGAAAACGCTCGAAACGCTGCCGCTCGAAACGTACCGCGAATATTGCGATCTCATCGACAAGAGCGTATACGACGCCGTCGATATGGAGGCGTGCGTCAGACGGCGCGTCAGCTACGGCGGCACGTCGCCCGAGTCGGTGAGACGGCAGATAAAATATGTGAGGGAGATGCTCGGAGAGTGACTAAGGTATTCATAGACGGCTCCGCCGGAACGACGGGGCTGCGCATACATGAAAGACTCGCAGGGCGCGCCGACATCGAGCTTTGCACGCTGCCCGACGAGGTGAGAAAAGACGCGGACGCGAGAGCGGCGGCGATAAACGGCGCCGACATCGTGTTTTTGTGCCTGCCCGACGCGGCGGCGGTCGAAGCCGTCGGCATGATAAAGACGTCGAACACGCATACGCGCGTTATCGACACGTCGACGGCGCACAGAGTCGCGGACGGCTGGACGTACGGCTTTCCCGAGATTGGCGGCAGGCGCGAGGCGATAAAGGACGCGCGACTCGTCGCGAACCCGGGCTGCCACGCGAGCGGATTTATCGCGCTTGTCACACCGCTCGTCGAGGCGGGGATAATAGACCGTGCGGATAAAATATCGTGTACGTCGCTGACCGGGTATTCGGGCGGCGGCAAAAAGATGATAGCGGAGTATGAAGCGGACGGCCGCGACGCGCTCCTCGATGCGCCGAGACTGTA
>CANQMJ010000069.1 GCA_947624945.1 uncultured Clostridia bacterium
CCGCTGCTGCAGGCGTAAACTTCCGTATAGCCGCAGGCTTTTGCCATATACGCAAGCGCCGCCGCCGTGAAGTAGCAGAAGAACGTGCTTATCGGCACGCCGTTTATGCCTACCGCCTCAATACCGACGAGTATGTATGTGAGGACGATCTTCACAAACGATCCCGCCAGCATCGAGATTATCGGCTTGCGCTCATATCCGTACGCCTGAAGCAGCGCGTTCGTCACCGAAAGCAGGCACACAAAAACGATCGCCGGCGCCACTATCGTCAATAGCGGCGCTCCCATCGCGGCGTCCTCTTTTCCGTAAAGCATGCGTATTATCGGCTCCGCCATGACGGACAGTCCGAGCGCGCACGGTATCGCCATCACGCACGAAACACGCAGCGACATATGCATGAACGCGGACGCGCGCTCGCGGTCGCCCTCGGTCAGAGTCGCCCTTATCATAGGAAGAAGCGAATACGATATGGGATAAACGAGCGCGGGCGGCAGGTCGAACAGCGGACGAACGCATAGGCTCCAGTTCCCGTAGAGCGCGTTCGCGGTCGCCTCGTTATGCCCTATCGACATGAGACGGCGCATCATTATCGGCAGATCTATCGCTTCCGCGACGCTGAGCATCGACGCGCTTATCGTTATCGGTATCGCGACAATTATGAGCCGCTTCAGTATCCGTATCGCGGGCGACACGGGCGCGTCGTCGTGCGTCACGTAATCTTCGTTATATTTCTGCTCACGGAAGAATGTCTTTGCGAGCACGAGATACAAAGCTCCCAGCGCGACGCCGAGCGTCACGCCGAGTATCGCGAACGCGGCGACGTACTTTATCTCATAGCCCTGATCAATCGCCCACAGCGCCATTATGACGCCGATTATGACCTTCATCACGGACTCGATAAATTCCGACACCGCCGTCGGCATCATCTCCTGATAGCCCTGGAAATATCCGCGCAGCGCGCTCGAAACACAGATGAAGAACATCGTCGGTCCGAGGAAGATTATGCTGAGCTGCGCGTTCGGCGACTTCGTTATCTGCGCGAACGCACCCGAGCCCGCCATCATTATGACCGTGCCTATTATGCCGAGCACCGTGAACAGCCACAGCGTCACGTTGCATATTTTTCGCGTTTCGCGCACGTTGCCGCGCGCCCGCGACTCGGAGATAAGGAGCGACACGCCGGTCGGCAGTCCCGTCGTCGATATCATGAAAAGGCACGTATAGACCGTATACGCCTGACTGAAATATCCCATCCCCTCGGGACCGACGATATTTTCAAGCGGTATCTTCATGAAGACGCCGAGTATTTTATTTACTATGTTCGCGATAGTAAGTACGAGAACGCCCGAAAAGAACAGCTTCGTCGATCGCTTTGTTCCCGTTTTCGTCGTTCCCTTTCCCGTATCGTTCATTAGATGCCCCCAAAGGATGATATTATGTCTTTATCGTTTAGTGCATGAACTCCCGCAATACAGAGCTTTCAGGCACGAGAGACTGCGCTATCTCGCGCACATCGCGCACCATCGAAAGCAGCCGCGCCGCCTCCGCATCGTACGCGCTGCCGACTCTCATGCGCGACAGTACCGCGCGCAAATACTGGCGTATGACGCCGACCTCGTACGGCAGAAGCGAATCTATTCTGACGTCGCAAGCGCCGACGCGCGGCTCTATGTTGACTATCTCGTTTTCTCTGACCTCGTCCCAGAGATAAAACGTCGTCTCCGGACTCGCCGAACGGTACGCATAATCGCGCACGAGACGGCGCATGAGCCTCACCTCGTGCGGCTCGAACGTGACGCCGCCGACCTTGAGCTGCTGTCCGACCGAGATGTGAACGCTCACGTTGACATTCTCGTCGAGCGCGCCCACTATCTCGGGATAAACGGTCTGTATACCCTCGAGTATCACGACGTCGCCCTCTCCCGCCGACAGCGTGCGCTCGCCCGCGCGCGAGCCTGACTTGAAATCGAACACCGGCATCACCGCGTCCTCGCCGCGCGAAAGCGCGTCCGCGAAGCGCTTAAACGCTCCGACGTCGATAGACGCTATCGTCTCGTAGTCGGGTTTTATCTCCCCCGACTTTGTCACCTTCACTGCAGCGTCGGCGCGGTCGCGGTAGAAATCGTCGATACTCACCATCTGCGACCTTACGCCGCGCGACGACAAAAGCGCCGTCATACGCTTCGCCGTCGTCGTCTTGCCCGAGCACGACGGGCCCGACAGCGTCACCGTCCTCGCCCCGCGCGATATTATTTCGTCAACCGCCGACAAAAGCTGAAAGTCGAATCCGCGCTCGCACTCCGCGATATATTCCGACGCTTCGGCCTCCGTATTATAGCTTTGCGGATTATAAACCATTTTTCGTTCCTTACTTTACTTTATCTCAAACGCATCGCCGTTCCCGGAGTCTCCGGCATAAAACGATTTTATCTTCTCGTTCACTTCGAGCATCTGCGCGTCCCTTGCCTCCGCGTCCGACTCCTGTAAATATTCATACGGATATTTAGGCGTAAATATGCGTCTTATCTTCGGCGCTTCCGTGTCCTCCTGACCGCCCGTGCAGTCGCGCGGCATGACGAGCCTGTTCACCGCTCCTGCGCCCGCCGATATGACGGAGTGTATCTCCTCCATCATGAATATGTTGTAGAGTCCCTCGTATCCTTCCATCGCAAATCCGACGTTTTCGTAGTTGCCCACCGTGTTCTTTTGACGGTATACGTAATACGGGCGGTATCCAGTCTCCTTCGCGCGTATCTGTGAATAATCTACGCTCTTGCCCGCGTCCTTATTCACGCGCGAATAAACGGACGCGCCGTGCTTCAATATGTCCGCCGATTTTTTGACTGTGAACGTGTGGACGGTCAGATTTTCGGGGCGCATCTCTATCACCTTGTCGAGCGACTTTGAAAAGCTGAGAAAGTTCTCGCCCGGAAGTCCAGCGATAAGGTCCGTGTTGATACAGTCGATGCCGGACTTTACCGCCATATCGAACGCGCGGTAGAAGTCTTCGGCTGTATGGGCTCGTCCGATGCTCTTTAATACCTCGTCGTTTATCGTCTGCGTGTTGACGCTCACGCGCGTCACGCCGAGCTTTTTCGCAATATGCAGCTTCTCCGGCGTTATCGTATCGGGACGTCCCGCCTCGAGCGTATATTCCGCGAGCGCGGACACGTCCGTGTTCGCCGCGACGCATTCGAGCACGCGGCGCAGCTGTTCCTCCGTCAGTATTGTCGGCGTGCCGCCGCCGATATAAACGGCCGCGACCTTGAGCCCGAGCTCGTTTATGAGTTTGAACCGCAGCTCAATCTCGCGGCACAGCGCGTCCACATAAGCCGGTATCAACGCCGTCAGCTTTCTTGACGTATACGCGACGAACGAGCAGTACGCGCACCGCGACGGACAGAACGGTATCGAGATGTAGACGCTGCAATAGCCGCTGTAATACGGCTTTGCTATCCTCGCCTCAAGCTGCGCTATCTCCGTCACGAGCGCCGCCTTCTTCGGGAAGAGCGAATACTCCGCACGGAGCGCGGCGCGCGTCTTTGCAGCCGAAAATCCGCGGCGCAGGTATTCGCTCGCCACCTTTGCGGGACGAACGCCTACCATTATACCCCACGACGGCGAATAGTGCATGAAGTCCGCACCTGCCGCAAGCATCGCCGAGCCCGCCGCAAGCTTCGCCGTCATCTCGGGCGTGTTTCCGCCGTCAAAGTCGACGCGTCTCTCCATCGACGAGAGCCGCGTCCTGTCCGATATCGTCGCACGGGCAACGACGCCGTCAGCGTCGGCGCGTATATCGAAGCTGACGCCCGGCGAGTCCGCGTCCGACTCCGCGTCGAGCGCGTCCGCCTTGGCGCCGAACTTCGCGCCGGGCCAGAATATCATGCACAGCGTCTGAAAATAATATTCGCTTATTCTGATCTTTCCGTCCGTGTTGACTCTCAGCTTCATTTTGACGCCGCGTCCTTTCGTTTTTCTTACTTATTTTTGCGGGAGCGTATGCGAGTCGAGCGGGATTATGACAGGCCCGTCCATCGCCATGTCGACCGTCATTCTCGCGCCGAACATGCCGTGCTCGGTGTGTATGCCGTAGCCGTTCATCGTTTCTATGAAATATTCATAGAGCGGCAGCGACACCTCGCGCGGCGCCGCGCGCGAATAGTCGGGGCGCGTGCCCCTGTGGCAGTTTGCGAGCAGCGTGAAATTCGATATGACCAAAGCCTCGCCGCCGACGTCGCGCACAGACAGATTCAGCTTGCCAGCCTCGTCGCGGAAAATGCGCAGCTTCTGTATCTTGTCGCACAGCGTTCGCACGTCTGTCTCTGTGTCGCCGACCTCGACGCCGAGCGCTATCATTACCCCACGCCCGCATTTTCCGACGCTCTCCCCGTCGACGGAAACCTCCGCCCTGTGTACTCTTTCAACTATCGCTATCATACATCGCCCTTAATTATATCCGCGCACTATGCGCACGACGTCCTTGATGCCTCGCAGACGCGATACTATCGAGTTGTAGTGGTTCATATCCTTGCACGCGACCTTGAGACTGATAATTATCTCGTCCTCCGTCTGCTTCTTCGTCATTATCTGCAACAGCGATACCTTCATGTCGGCGAGTATCGCCGTTATCTCGGCGATTATCGTCATGCTGTTTGCCGCGTATATCTGGAGCAGCGCCTCATACAGATCGCCCGGTCTTGAATCCGTCTCGTCCCAGTGCGCGGTCACCCATCTGTCTGGGTCTGCGCCCGGCGCGCTCATCGCGCCGATGACGTTCGGGCAGTCGCGCTTGTGTATGGATATGCCGTACCCCTTCGTGATAAATCCGATGACGGGGTCGCCAGGCAGCGGGTTGCAGCATTTTGCAAACTTGACCTGCATGCCCGACACATCGTCGACGATTATACCGCCCGACGATTTGACGCGCTTCGTCGGAGCCTGCACCTGCACCTGTTCGGCGCGCGTTATCTCCGGCAGCGCCTCTATCTTCGCGATGCGCTCGTACTCGTCGCGCAGCTTAGACGATATTTTCGATATCGAGATACCGCCGTAGCCGAGCGTGTTATAGAGGTCGTCCGCAGTCTGTATGCCTATACGCTTAGCAACAGTCAAAACGATCTCGTTTTTCTGCGCGTCCGTTATCTCATGCGCGAACCGCGCAAACTCCCTGTCGACCTCGTTTTTGCCGACGACGATGTTCTCCGCTCGCTTTTCCTTTTTGAACCACGCGCGTATCTTGCCTCTCGCCTCGCTCGTTTTAGCGATCTTGAGCCAGTCGCGGCTCGGTCCCTTCGACGCCGACGACGTCAGAATCTCGACGATCTCGCCGTTCTGCGGGCAGCTGTCGAGCGGCGTTATGACGCCGTTTATCTTCGCGCCCACCATCCTGTGTCCGACCTCGGAGTGTATCGCGTACGCAAAATCAACGATAGTCGCGTCCTGCGGCAGCGCGATAAGGTCGCCCTTCGGCGTAAAAACGAATTTTTCGTCGTGGTAGACGTCTATTTTGAGCGCGTTCATGAACTCGTCCGGATCGCGCGTCTCGTCCTCCGTCTCGATGAGCTTCGATATCCATTGAAGCTTTCTGTCGATCTCCGCCTTCGACTGCTCGCCCGACTTATATTTCCAGTGTGCGGCGATACCGTATTCCGCGATCTGATGCATCGCCTTGGTCCTTATCTGCACCTCGAACGGTATGCCGTCCTTGCCTATGACAGTCGTATGCAGCGACTGGTACATGTTCGGTTTAGGCGTGGAGATATAGTCCTTGAACCGCCCCGGCATCGACTTATAGAGCTCATGTATGATGCCGAGCGCCGTGTAGCACTCGAGCTCTGTGTCGACTATTATGCGAACGGCGTAGAAGTCGTAGATCTCATCGAAGTTCTTTTTCTGATTGTACATCTTGTTGTAGATGGAGAATACGGTCTTGACGCGTCCCTCGAGCGTGAAGTTGATATTGTACTCCGACAGCTTCTTCCCGATTTCTTCCTGTATGTTCTCGATGAAATCCCTGTTCTGTCCGTACTTTTTCTCGATATAGTCGCTGACCTCCGCGTACCCTATCGGGTCGAGATACGACAGGGCGAGCCGTTCGAGCTCCTGCTTTATGCGCTGGATACCGAGCCTGTGCGCGAGCGGCGCATATACGTACATCGTTTCTAGCGCCGTCGCGCGGCGCTTCGACTCCTCCTTCGCGCCGAGCGTGCGCATGTTGTGGAGCCTGTCGCAGAGCTTGATGAATATGACGCGTATATCCTTCGACATCGCAAGCAGCATCTTGCGCACGTTTTCGACCTGCTGCGCCTTCTTGTCCTTGATGTCGATAGACACCATCTTCGTCAGCCCGTCGACGAGATTTGCAACGGTCGGACCAAAACGGCGCGATATCTCCGCGATGCTCGTCTTGTCGCCGCAGTCCTCCACCGTATCGTGGAGCAGCGCAGCAATTATCGAGTCTGTATCGAGTCCGAGCGACGCCGTTATCTCCGCGACCGCGACGGGGTGGTATATATACGGCTCGCCGGATTTTCGCGTCTGCCCCTCGTGCAGCGATTTCGCGTACTCGTACGCCTCCGATATACGCTCGATGTTATACTGCTTGCCGTATGATAAAATAGATGTCAAAAGCTCCTCGCGAAGCGGATCGTTCTCCGATTCGGCAACACCGCCTGCCGCGTCGTCCTCATTCTCCGCCGCCGTGACGCTTTTATCTTCGGTCATTTCTTCCGTTTTTTCGGTGTTATCTCGATCATCCGTCATAAATAACTGCTCCTGAAATATGTCTTTTGGCTCCCCGCTTCCCCGCTCACCCGTACCGCTTCAAAAGCGATGAAAGTATATGCGAGCGTTCGAGCTGCACCTTTCCCTCGTTCCGAATCGGGAAAATATCGTACTCGTCGCCGTCGTCGTTCAAATGTCTGACGTCGAGTATTTTCATCTCCGCGAATATGTCGAGCGCGAGCTTCACTTTAATATATGACATCGGTCTTACGTCCGTCATGAGCGCCGATATTCCGCGCGCCGTATGGCGGCTGCGTTTCATCGAAAGCTCGTGACGAAGAACGCGGTAGAGCGCCGAGAAATCCTCTCTCTGAGGTATCATTTGGGAGTATTCGGTTTTTCTTTCAGCCTCTCCCGACAAAAGCGACCTGTACAGCTCCAGTTCGTCCGACTCGCGCGCCGTCTGCGTCTCGCTTTTTCTCACGGCGCGAACGATCAGCTGCGCCGACCTTTCGCCGCGGAACTCGTTCACGTCGAGATTATACATTATATCGACAAACTCGCCCTTGTAGACGTCGAGCTGTTCGGGACTGACGGAGAAGCACATCGCCGATATCCCGCCTCCCGCGTCGAGCGTAAGCCGCGTGTGCTTGTTCGCGCCGACGCCGGACGCATCGTTGATCTTTATATTCTGCGTATAAAACAGAGGGGTCGGATTTCCGACTCCGTACGGTTCGAGCAGCCGCAGCTCGTCCGCCAAGCGGAGCGTCATTTCATCCGGCGACAGCTCATCGTCCGCCGTCAACACCGTCTCGACGTCCGCGCCGTCGAGCTCGCGCCGCGCGACGTCGTTTATCGCGCGTTTGAAATCGTCGAGCCTGCACCTCTCGACCGAAAGCCCCGCCGCCAGCTCGTGACCGCCGAATTTGACAAGATATTCGCCGCACTCGCCGAGCGCCTTCGCGAGATTCAACCCCTTGACGCTTCGTCCGGAGCCTTTTCCAATATCGTGCTCGCCGCCTCCGTGCTCAAAGCTGATGAGTATCGACGGACGACCGTATTTTTCCGTCACGCGCGAGGCGACGATGCCGATTATTCCGTTGTGCCACCCCTCGTCGGCAACGACGATAACGGGATCGTGCTCGAAGTCATGCGACGACTCTATCTTCTCATATGCGCTCTCGGCTATGACGTTTTCGAGCATCTGCCGCTCTCTGTTCACCTCACAGAGCTTTTCGGCGAGCGCTTTCGCTTTAGTCTCGTCAGTCGAGAGGAACATCTCGACGGCAAGCGTCGCGTCCGCGATACGGCCTGCGGCGTTTATGCGCGGCGCGAGCGTGAAGCTGATATACCCCGACGTGACGCGCGGGCGCTTGGCTTTTTTCGTGCCGTCCTGCCCCGACGCGCTCGCCTCCATCAGCGCGCGCAGTCCCGGACGCGTCGAATTCTCGATCCTGCGAAGTCCGTAGCTGACGATGAGCCTGTTTTCGTCGAGCACCGGCATAACGTCGGCGACAGTCCCTATCGCTACAAGATCGCCGAACCGTTCGCTTATGCGCAGCGATGCGCCCGCTATGCCGCCGTCACCGTTGTATTCCGCCTCGAGCGCACAGCACAGCTTGTAAACGACGCCGACGCCCGCAAGATACGGAAACGGGTATTGACTGTCGCGTCTCTGCGGATTGACTACCGCTGCGGCGGTCGGTATCTCGTCCATACATTCGTGATGGTCCGTCACGACAACGTCGACGCCGAGCTCGCCCGCGAGCTTGATCTCTTCGATCGCCGTGATACCTGTATCGACCGTTATTATGAGCTTCACTCCGTCGTCGGCGATCTTTCTTATCGCGCCGCACGACATGCCGTAGCCCTCGGAGCGCTTCGGTATGTAATATGATGCGTCAGCGCCGACACCCTTCAAAAAAAGGTAGAGAACGCTGACGGATGTAACGCCGTCAGCGTCGTAGTCGCCGTAGATGACTATTTTTTCCTTTCTTTCGACGGCGGAAACGATCACGTCTACCGCCGCCCTCATATCGGGCAAAAGATACGGGTCGTAAAAGCCGTCGCGTTCGCGTCTGATAAACGACGCGGCCTCGGACTCGTCCGCGCATCCGCGTCCGTAAAGCAGCCGTCCCATCGCGCGCGTCACACCGAGACTCTCCGATATCCTCTCCGGCGCGTCGTTATCGGGGCGCGGCTTAATTTTCCAGACCGCGTCGTTTCTGTATTTTGAATTAGCCATTGTTTCCTCTGCTGTCGGTCAATTACTTATGAAGCGGACTATTCCGTCATTCTCCGCTTCCGATTAGTCTCACGTCGAGCGAATACTCGCCGAGCTCGTACACGTTGAGCGTGCTGCTGAATCCGAACCTGACCGGAACGGACACGACGGCAGACGTCGTATCGGTGTATATCGACAAATCTATTATCGGTATGACCTCCGCGCCCGTTATGCGCGCAAGCTCCTCGAGCTCGCCGCGCACCGTCACCATCATCACCGTCTGCGAGATCTGATATTCGACACCGTTCGGATTTATGACGATTATATTCGACAGCGGCACATACAAAAGCTTCGTATCAGTGCCGATGTGCTCGACCGTCACATCGATGAAGTTGCCGTCGGGACATTCGACCCCGTCGGGAAGCGTAAACGAAGTCGTTATAGTCCCGTCGCCGTATATATCCTTTTCGTCGAGCGTGACAGTGATATGATCGATCTCACGCACAGCCGTCGCGTCACCCTTTATCGTCACCGTATCGGGATCAGCCTTGACAGACACGTTCTCGTCGTCGTAAAGACCGCGCGCGAATACTATCTCGATCGGAACCGATTTCGTCATCGAGATCTGCACCTGCACCGTCGCTTCGGTATTCGACATCGTGACGAACTGACTTGAAACGACGCCTCCGTCGACGTCGACGAGCTGGAGCGGACATGTCGCCGTGACAGAGCCCGTGACACGTCCGAGATCGGGTATGACCGCCTCCGCATGGTCGATTGCATCAAGGTACCGCGACGGTCCCGTGACCGTTATCTCCTGAAGCGACACGACAGTGCGCTCCTGCTTATACTGATCCTCAAGTATGAGCGAGCCGAATTTAGGCGTGACGGGTACGTTTTTGCGCTCGCGCTTGTCGACCGATACCGTGACCGTAGACTGCGAGCGCTCCGTCATCTCGGTATCTTCCGGCGTCGTCACGACAATGCCGAGCTCGTAGTCGCCCGCCTTCGTTATTGACGACACGTCCGCGTATACGTTTATATCGTCCGCCGTTATATTCTCAACGTCGCGCTTGCGTCCGCGTACGACGACGTTCACGGTCCTCACCGAATAACTGTAAACAGTGAGATCGTTCTGCATCTCGATCTCGTCGGTCCCCGTCAGCTTCAGCGGTACGTCCTCGACCGTGACCTCCCAGTTCGGGTTCTCTGCCTCCATTACATATATCCACAGAATAAGTGCAAGGAGGAGGCAGATTATTTTTGAAAGGAAAGAATGACGGCGTTCATTTAAGACGGCTTCAGACATTGTCATGGTCCCCCTTTCCTTTTTTCTTTTCTGCTTTGATCATGCCGGAAACATTTTTGACCTTGCGCCTGATCGGATGATTTTTTTCGTCGTCGCCGACGAGCTCCGCTCGCAGCCGCGCCTTGAGCATCGTCGCCGTGTAGTTGCGCTCGATCTCGCCGCCCTCGACGAACGATATCGTTCCCGTCTCCTCGCTGCACACAAGTATTATCGCGTCGCTGTTCTCGGAAAGACCGATGGCGGCGCGGTGACGCATACCGAGGTCCTTGATGAGGTCGGTGCGCGTCGTCAGCGGCAACAGGCACCCCGCCGCGTGGATGCGGTTGTTGCGTATTATCATCGCGCCGTCGTGCATAGGCGCCTTATTGAAGAATATGTTCTTTATGAGCTCGCGCTGCACATCCGCATTGATGACCGTGCCGGTGATTATGTGGTCGCCAAGCAGCGTCGTGCGCTCTATTACGACGAGCGCGCCAGTCTTTGACTCCGACAGCTCCGCCATCGTATCGGACAGTTCGTCTATCATCGCAGTCGTTTCAGACACGTCGCGCGGGCGCTTGAACGGTCCCTTCACAGTCTCGCCGCCGAGCATTTCGAGCGCCGAGCGCAGTTCCGGCTGGAACACGACTATGACGGTGACGAGCCCTATCTGGAACACGTTCGACAGCAAAAACTGCGCCGCGTGCATTTCGAGAAGCTGCGTCAAGAGCAGTATGATAAGAAACACCGCGATGCCGAGCGCCAGCTTGCCCGCACGTCTGCGGCGTATGAACTTGAAAACGTAATAAAACAAGACCGCGACAAATAGGATGTCGAGTATATTGACGAGCGACTCGTAAAACGAATCGCGGAACGTCAAAAGCGACAGCGTCCGCAGTATGTTCTCCGTGAAGTCACGGAGCCACGATGTAACGGTTTCCATTTCGGCTCCTGTTTTCCATATGTCAATTGGTGATAGTCCAACTTATATTGTATCATATTATCATATTCTTTGCAAGTGAACGAGCGCAAATCTTTTTTTCGCGCTTAAAACTTTTGATAAATCAGATTCGGTTTGCCCGGTCATCGTTCAGAAAAAAATTTGCTATTTTCGTCTAAACGCTTTATTTGCGTCGAATTATGTGGTATACTATCCTCGTTATGCATCAAATCGCAAACATATGACAAAACGGGGGACATCGCATGGGCAGACGCATAAAAATAGTCGCGGGACACTACGGCGCGGGCAAGACAAACGTCGCAGTAGCGCTCGCTCTCGCCCATAAAGGCGACGCGGGCGGCTGCGTCCTCTGCGACCTCGACACGGTCAACCCGTACTTCCGCGCCGCCGACAACGCGGCGGAGCTGAACGCGGCGGGCGTTCGCACCGTTATCCCCGCATATGCGAACACGAACGTGGACATTCCCGTGCTTCCCGCCGAGATAGCGTCCGTGTTCTGCTCAGACGAGACTGTCATATTCGACGTCGGCGGCGACGACGGCGCGTCCGCGCTCGGCGTCTATGCCGCGGACATAGAGCGCGCCGGATACGAAATGCTCGCCGTCGTGAACATGTACCGTCCACTCATCGCCGACCCTGCCGACGCCGTCGCCGGTATGCGCGAGATCGAGCAGTATTCACGTCTGCGCTTCACCGGCATCGTAAACAATTCAAATCTCGGAGCCGAGACGACAAAGCGTCATATAGAATCGTCGGCAAAATACGCTGAAAGCATCGCCGCGCTCACCGGTCTACCGCTCGTGTATACGACCGTCGTCGGCGAGGAAAACGTGCCCGACCGTGTGCCGGCAGGTGAAATACTCGTCATGAAGAACAGCACAAAGCAGTTATTTTAGCCACTTATAATAAAGGAGCAGCAAACAATGAACAGAGTTACCGTAAACAGCGACCGCTGCAAGGGATGCGGGCTCTGCGTCAGCGCCTGTCCGAAGAAGATACTCACCCTCTCCGGCGATACGCTTAACGCGCAGGGCTATTACCCCGCCGCAGTCACCGACATGTCGAAATGCATCGCGTGCGCGATGTGCGCGCTTATGTGTCCGCACGTCGTAATTCGCGTCGAGCGCGACGTCGATGAACAGTAAGAAAGGAGCGCACTACATATGGCAAAGGTATTGATGAAGGGCAACGAAGCCATCGCCGAGGCGGCGATAAACGCCGGTTGTCT
>CANQMJ010000070.1 GCA_947624945.1 uncultured Clostridia bacterium
CGTCAACTACTGCCCGTCGTGCAAGGTCGTGCTCTCGAACGAGGATTCACAGGGCGGCAAGTGCGACATCTGCCACAGCGAGGTCGTGCAGAAGTCGAAGGAGGTCTGGTATCTCCGTATCACGGAGTATGCGGACAAGCTTTTGTCGGGACTCGACCTCGTCGACTATCCGCAGAACATAAAGCAGCAGCAAATCAACTGGATAGGCAAGTCGACGGGCGCGTTCGTCAATTTTTCGCTTAAAGATATCGACGAAAAGCTCCGCATATATACGACGCGTCCGGACACGCTGTTCGGTGTGACGTTTATGGTCATAGCTCCCGAGCATCCCATAATCGACAAATATGCGGACCGTATCACGAATATGGGTGATGTGCTCGCGTACCGCGACGTATGCGCGAAGAAAACGGAGTTTGAGCGCACACAGCTCGTCAAGGATAAGACGGGCGTGAAGATAGAGGGACTCACCGCGATCAATCCGCTGTCGGGCAAGGAGATACCCGTTTATATCGCCGACTATGTCATGATGGGATACGGAACGGGCGCTATCATGGCAGTCCCCGCGCATGACGAGCGCGACTATGAGTTTGCGAAGAAGTTCGGCATTGACATCATCGAGGTCATAAAGGGCGGCGACATCTCGAAGGAAGCGTATACGGGCGACGGCGAGATGGTCAACTCCGATTTCCTCAACGGATTCACAAATAAAAAGGATTCGATCGCGCGCGTTATAGAGGTTCTGACCGAGCGCGGTATCGGCGAGGGCGGCGTGACGTACAAGATGAAGGACTGGGCGTTCAACCGTCAGCGTTATTGGGGCGAGCCTATACCGATAGTGCATTGTCCGCACTGCGGCATGGTGCCCGTGCCGTATGACGAGCTGCCGCTGAGACTGCCCGACGTGGAGGATTTCGAGCCCGGCGAGGGCGGCGAGTCGCCGCTCGCAAAGGTCGAGTCGTTCGTGAACTGCAAGTGCCCGAAGTGCGGCGGCGACGCAAAGCGTGAGACCGATACGATGCCTCAGTGGGCGGGCAGTTCGTGGTATTTCCTGCGTTACTGCGACCCGCACAACGAGAGCGCATTCGCCGGAATGGAAGCGCTCAAATACTGGATGCCGGTCGACTGGTACAACGGCGGCATGGAGCATGTAACGCGCCATATGATATATTCGCGGTTCTGGTATCGTTTCCTCTATGACCTCGGCGAGGTGCCGTACGTCGAGCCGTATATGAAGCGTTCGGCTGTCGGGCTCGTGCTCGGCTCGGACGGACAGAAGATGTCGAAGTCGCTCGGCAACGTCGTCGACCCGCTCGACGTCGTGAAGGCGTACGGCGCCGATACGCTGCGCACATACGTGTGCTTCATGGGCGATTACGGCGTCGCATCGCCGTGGTCGGAGACAGGCGTTAAGGGCGCGAAGCGCTTCCTTGACCGCGTCGCCGGACTGACCGATCTCGTCTCGGGCAAGGGCGCGACACCGAAATTAGAGTCGTCGTTCCATAAGACGGTCAAAAAGGTATCGTCGGATATAGAAGAGCTGAAATTCAACACCGCTATCGCGGCGATGATGTCGCTTCTCAATGAGATATACGACGCCGGCACGCTGACGCGCGACGAGCTCGTCACGTTTATAAAGCTCTTATGCCCGTTCGCGCCTCATGTGTGCGAGGAGATATATGAGCAGATAGGCGGAAAGGGACTTCTGTCGCTGTCGGAGTGGGCGTCTTACGACGAGTCGAAAACCGTCGACAAGACGATAGAGATCGCGCTCCAGGTCAACGGCAAGCTCCGCGGCACGCTTGAAATCGACGCCGACGCGTCGAAGGACGACGTTCTCGCGGCGGCAAAAGCCGACGCGCGCGTGCTCGCGCAGACAGAGGGCAAGACGATAGTCAAGGAAATATACGTTCCCGGCAAGATCGTCAATATCGTCGTAAAATAAATTTACTGCAAAGCGCGGCTTTTGCCGCGCTTCTTGCATGAAATGACGGAAAAATAATTCTGTCGAATAACGTAATTTTTAGACAAAGTGCAAAGAAACTATTGATATTTTTCCCTTTTTATTGTATAATACACTAAGGGTAGGGTGGCAGTACTGTCCGCTTTGCCAAAGATATGACCGCCATACGGAAGGATCTGATGCAATTATGGCTAATATGAGTAAAAGCAGCATTTCATCGCACGTTTACTTTTTTCATCAAGGCACCGACTATCGCGCGTATGAATTCTTAGGCGTACACAAGTCGAAGAGCGGATACGTTTTCCGCACATGGGCTCCGCGAGCTGACGAAATATATGTCGTCGGCGACTGGAACAACTGGGAACGCGTCGACAAGATGGAGAAGATAAGCGACGGAGGCGTATGGGAGGCGTACGTCGACCCCGGCGTTGACATCACGTGCAATAACTATAAGTATCTCGTCGTCGGAGGCAGGCGCGAAGCTTACAAATCCGACCCGTACGCGGTCTACGACGAAACGCTGTCGCACACGGCGTCTAAGGTGTACGAGATCCCCGCGTACGAATGGCACGACGGCTCGTGGATGGCGGAGCGCGGTCATACAGCATGGCGGGACGGCAAGTTCTATCCGTCGCCGATGAACATATACGAGATGCATCTCGGCTCTTGGAAGACGAGGGACGGCAAATCGAACGTCGACGGCGACGCATATCTCAATTACCGCGAGATAGCGGACGATCTTGTTGCGTATCTTTGCGAGATGGGATATACGCACGTCGAGCTTCTGCCCGTCGCGGAGCATCCGTATGACGGCTCGTGGGGATATCAGATATGCGGCTACTATGCGCCGACATCGAGATACGGCAGACCCGAGGACTTCATGTATTTTGTCGACAGACTGCATGAGTCGGGAATAGGCGTTATAATGGACTGGGTCCCGGCGCATTTCCCGAAGGACGAACACGGTCTTTATGAGTTCGACGGTCATCCCACTTACGAATATCAGGGCAAGGACAGAATGGAGCACAAGGCGTGGGGCACGCGCTGCTTCGACCTTGGACGAAACGAGGTGCAGTGCTTCTTAATATCGAACGCTCTTTATTGGCTGCGTCACTATCACATTGACGGACTGCGCGTCGACGCCGTCGCGTCGATGCTGTATCTCGACTACGACCGCAAGGCGGGCGAGTGGACGCCGAACATATACGGTGAAAACAAGTCGCTCGAGGCGATGGCGTTCTTGCGCAAGATGAACGACACGATACACGCCGAGTTCAACGACGCCATGATGATAGCGGAGGAGTCGACGGCATGGTACGGCGTGACGAAGTCTCCGGCGATCGGCGGGCTCGGGTTCAACTTCAAGTGGAACATGGGATGGGCGAACGATATGTTCGACTACATACAGTGCGACGCGGCGTTCCGCGGCGGCTGTCATGACAAGCTGACGTTCCCGATGATGTACGCGTATTCGGAGAACTATATCCTGCCGGTATCGCACGACGAGGTCGTTCACGGCAAGAAATCGCTGATAGACAAAATGTTCGGCGAATACGACTCCAAGTTCGCGGGCATGCGCGCGTTCCTCGTCTATATGATGACGATGCCGGGCAAGAAGCTTATGTTCATGGGACAGGAGTTCGGTCAGTTCCGTGAATGGGACTACGAGAATCAGCTCGAATGGTTCCTGCTCGATTTTAAGACGCACCGTCATCTCTGCGATTTCACAGCCGCGATAAATCATCTGTATCTTGCGACTCCGGCGCTGTGGGAGGTCGACGACGGTTGGGACGGATTCGAATGGATAAAGGTGGACGACAACAGTCACAACGTTATCGCGTATAAGCGCCGCGACAAGAACGGCGGGGAAGTATACGTGGTCGTCAATTTCTCCGGCTCCGCATGGAACGGATACAAGATCGAGGTCCCGCGCTCCGGCACCTACCGCATGCTGATAAACAGCGAGTGGCAGAGATTCGGCGGGAACGTCAGAAAAACGACGCTTTTGGCAAAGCGCGACCCCGAGACGGACAAGCGTGTCGTGACGACTGATCTGCCGCCGTATTCGGGCATCATATTCGAGAAAAAGTGAACTTTTACCGCGGTATGCGACTAATACAGATATACAAACCGAACATATAGGAGGAATTATGTACAAGAAGAAAGAATGTGTTGCAATGCTGCTCGCGGGCGGGCAGGGCAGCCGTCTGTACAATCTTACGGAGACGATGGCGAAGCCTGCCGTCGAGTTCGGAGGCAAGTACAGGATCATTGATTTCCCGATGTCGAACTGCGTCAACTCCGGCATCGACACCGTCGGCGTGCTGACGCAGTACCAGCCGCTCATGCTCAATGAGTATATAGGAAACGGTCAGCCGTGGGACCTCGACCGCAACACAGGCGGCGTCATGGTGCTGCCTCCGTATCAGGGCAAGAAGTCCTCGGACTGGTATCGCGGCACGGCGAATGCGATATATCAGAACCTCGCGTTCATCGAGCGCTACGACCCCGACTATGTTCTCATTCTTTCGGGCGACCACATCTACAAGATGGACTACTCGGAGATGCTCGACGCGCACAAGAAGAACAATGCCGACGCGACGATAGCGGTGCTTGAAGTGCCGATCGAGGAGGCTTCCCGTTTCGGCATCATGAACACGGACGAAGAGGGCAGAATATACGAGTTCGAGGAGAAGCCGAAGAAGCCGAAGAGCACGAAGGCTTCGATGGGAATATACATATTCAACCGCGAGCTTTTGGCGGAGTATCTGAGAGCGGACGAGCAGAACCCGAAATCGTCCAACGACTTCGGAAAGGATATAATCCCCGCGATGCTCGCAGACGGCAAACGCATGTACACGTTTCCGTTCCGCGGCTACTGGAAGGACGTCGGAACGCTCACGTCCCTTTGGGAGGCAAACATGGATCTTCTCGGCGAGGACCCGAATTTCGTGATCCACGACAGAGATTGGCGCATTATGTCAAGAAACAATGCGGAGCCTCCGCATTTTGTCGGCGGTGAGGCGAAGATAAGCAACTCGATAGTTACCGAGGGGTGCAAGATATACGGCGAGGTCGTCAACTCCGTGCTTTCAAACGGCGTCGTAGTCGAGCAGGGCGCAGTCGTCAAGGATTCGGTCATTCTCAGCGGTACGCACATCGGTAAGGGCGTGTATGTGAATTACAGCATCATCGGCAGCGATACGGACGTCGGCAAAGGCTCCGTCATCGGCAGACCGAGAGATGTGGCGGAGGACATCACGCTCGTTGGCGTCGGACTGACGCTCCCGAGCGGGACCGTGGTGCCCGCAGGCGCGAAATTCGGCGCGTCCGATATAAAATAAACGCGGATACTGTCGTCCGGGCTTCATTTTACGATTCATTTTTGCAGCCGTTAAAAGAAATGTTGACAACCGTGCCGTAATGAGGTATAATTACGTTTCGGTGTGCTGCGGCTCGGACGTCCCGCGCTTCAATATGAATGAAGATAAGGAAGGGAATACGATATGTCAGCAACAGGAATCATATTTTCCAATATTCATGACGCGAATATACCGGATCTGACGCGTATGCGCACGCTCGCGTCCGTACCGTTCGGATGCAGATACAGACTCATCGACTTCGCGCTCTCGAACATGGTCAACTCGGGTATAACGAACGTGAACGTTATCACGCACTACAATTATCACTCGCTGATGGACCATCTCGGAAGCGGTAAGGACTGGGATCTCGCGCGCGCGAGAGGCGGAATAAAGCTTCTGCCTCCGTTCGTCTCGGCTTTCGCTAACAACATGAATCAGCTCTATGAGACGCGTCTCGAAGCGCTCAAGAGCATACACCACGCGATCCTTCATATCACCGACGACTATGTCGTGATGTCGGACTGCGACGTAATATGCAATATCGACTTGAACGATATCATAAACGACCATATCGAGCACAACGCCGATATTACGGTCGCGGTCAAGCACGTCAATCTGACGCAGGAGCAGGCGCGCATCTCGACGATATACACGTCGAACGAAAAGGGCGAGATAACGGACCTCATGTCGTATCCGAGCGATTTCTCGGGCGAGGCGGACGTGTCGCTCAACATCCTCGTTATGAGCCGCCAGTATCTGACGACGATGGTGCTCGACGCTATCGCGCATAATTACGTCAGCATGAACCGCGACGTCATACGCCGCAATATCGGTCACGCGAATTTCCGCGTTTACCGTTATGACGGATATTTTGCAGTCATTTCGTCGCTGTCGGAGTATTTCGCGCACTCGATGGAGCTCATCGCGCGCGACGACGTCCGCACCGAGCTTTTCGAGGAAAAGAACCGTCCGATTTACACGAAGGTCAGAAATTCCGCTCCGGCAAAATATATCACCGGCGCGAATGTTAAAAATTCGCTCGTCGCCGACGGCTGCGTGATAGAGGGACAGGTCGAGAACAGCATACTGTTCCGCGGCGTCAAGATCGGCAAAAATACGGTCGTCAAGAATTCGATACTTTTCCAGGATACGTTTACAGGTCAGAACGTATCGCTCAACTATGTGCTGACGGACAAGGACGTCGTCATCCGCGACAGAACGACGCTGTCGGGCGCGGAGACGATGCCTATATACGTCGCAAAGGGAAAAATGATCTGACAAAAATAAAAATAAAATCTTTTTATAGAATCATTAGAGGAGGAACAGGCTATGAGAGTTTTATACGCGGGATCGGAAGCAGTGCCGTTCGCGGCTACAGGCGGGCTTGGAGACGTACTCGGTTCGCTGCCGGCGGCTGTCAAGGCGTCGTATCCGGATTCTGATATCAGAGTGGTAATACCGCTTTACGGCACAGTGCCGCAGTCGATGCGCGAGCAGATGAAGCTCGTTTACGAGACTCGGGTGAGGCTCGCATGGCGTGAACAGTACTGCGGCATATATCAGACAGAGCATAACGGAGTGATATTCTATCTTATTGATAACGAATATTATTTCAAGCGTCCGACGCTGTACGGAAGCTATGACGACGGCGAGCGCTTCGCCTATTTCGGACGCGCGATACTCGATCTTATGTCATGCCTCGATTTCTTCCCCGACGTGCTGCACTGCAACGACTGGCAGACGGCGTCGGCTATACTGTATCTCCGCACGATGTACACGGGCGACGAGCGCTACCGCGCGGTCAAAACCGTTTACACTATACACAACATCGAGTATCAGGGCGTGTTCGGCACTGAGACTCTCGGCGATTTGTTCGGGCTTTCACCGAACATCCGCGGAGTCGTCGAATATGACGGCGATATCAACCTTACAAAGGGCGCCATCGTATGCGCAGACGCGGTCACAACCGTTTCACCGAAGTATGCGGAGGAGATAGGGACGGAGTTTTACTCGCACGGGCTTTACCATGTTTTGAGACTCTACAAGGATAAGCTGTCGGGTATCATCAACGGCATCGACACAAATCTCTACGATCCCGAGACAGACCCCGTCATCGCGAAGAATTATTCCGCGAAGGCTTATTCCGGCAAGCGCGAGTGCAAGGCGGCGCTCCAGGCGGAGCTCGGGTTGCCGGTCGCACCCGATGTGCCGATGGTGGCGATGATAACGCGTCTTGTAAGACACAAGGGACTCGATCTCGTGCGCCGCGTCATAGAGGAATATCTCTACGACAATGTGCAGTTTGTTCTGCTCGGCACGGGAGAGGCGGAATATGAGAATTACTTCGCATATCTTGCGCGCAAGTATCCCGACAAGGTGTCAACGCTCCTGCAATTCAATAAGGATCTCTCCCGCCGCATTTACGCGGGCGCAGATCTCTTCCTGATGCCGTCGCAGAGCGAGCCGTGCGGGTTGTCGCAGATGATTGCGTCCCGTTACGGTGCTGTGCCGATAGTGCGTGAGACGGGCGGTCTCTACGATACGATCAAGCCGTACAACGAGTACACGAACGAAGGCAACGGCTTCACATTCACGAATTATAACGCGCACGATATGCTTTACACGATGCGCTACGCCACGAGCATTTATCGCGATAAGAAGCGCTGGGTATCACTCATGCGCCGCGCGATGAAGTGCGATTTCTCGTGGTCGCGTTCGGCGGCAGGGTATATGGCGCTTTATGAGAAAATCAGGTAAAGGAAAAAGATACACACAAAGGAAATCGGTTTTATGAGAACAGATGCAAACGAAAAGCTGATCCGCGAGGAACTTGAGCGTAAGCTGTCGCAGTATTTCAATACGACGGTCGAAAATGCAACGAAGGATCAGATCTACAAGGCGACGGTCATGACGGTCAAGGATAAGCTGACCTCCATGCGCGCGGATTATAAGAAGGACATCAAAAAGGTCCGCGGCAAGCGCATAGTTTACCTGTGCATGGAATTTCTGCTCGGTCGTCAGCTCAAAAACAATCTTTGCAACCTCGGACTTGACAAGGCATACACGAATGTTTTGAAAGACATCGGCGTGTCGATCGACGAGCTCTATGAGCTCGAGCCCGATCCGTCGCTCGGAAACGGCGGTCTCGGCAGACTTGCCGCATGCTTCATGGATTCGCTGTCGTCTCTCGGTTACTGCGCGAACGGCTATTCGCTTTGCTATGAATACGGTCTTTTTAAGCAGAAGATCGTTGAGGGACAGCAGATCGAGCTGCCCGACGTCTGGCTGCCGGGCGGCGAGTGCTGGCTCGTGCCGCGCACGGACAAATATATAACGGTCAAATTCGACGGTCACGTCAACGAGACGTGGCATGACGGCAAGTGCGACTCTGTGCTCGAGAACTACACGGAAGTGCAGGCGGTGCCGTACGACCTCATGATATCGGGAGCCGACAGCAAGGCTGTCAATACGCTTCGTCTGTGGCGCGCACGCGGCATGAATCAGACGTTCAACATGAATCTGTTCTCGCAGGGCGATTATATCCGCGCGATGCAGCAGAACACGAACGCGGAGATAATCACGAAGGTGCTTTATCCGTCCGACGAGCACACCGAGGGCAAACTGCTCCGACTGACGCAGCAGTATTTCCTCGTGTCCGCGTCGCTTCAGTCCGTGTTCCTTGATCATCTGTCGATGTACGGCACGCTTGCGAACTTCGCCGACAAGGTCGCTATCCATATCAATGATACGCACCCGGCTCTCGTTGTGCCCGAGCTGATGCGCATACTCATGGATACGTATTCGTATTCGTGGGAGGACGCGTGGAACGTCGTTACAAAGACGATTTCGTACACGAACCATACAGTCATGCCGGAAGCGCTCGAAACGTGGAGCGAAGAGCTGTTCCGCATAAAGCTGCCGAGAATTCACACTATCGTATGCGAGATAAACCGCCGCTTCTGCGCGGACCTTTGGGACGCATATCCGGGCGACTGGGGGCGCATTTCCCGCATGAGCATCGTCGGCTACGGACAGGTCAGAATGGCGAACCTCTCCGTCGTGGCATCGCATAAGGTCAACGGCGTTTCGGCGCTCCATTCGCAGATATTGAAGGACACGATCTTCCACGATTACTATAAGTACACGCCCGACAAGTTCACGAACGTGACAAACGGTATCGCGCACAGACGTTGGCTCTGCTATTCGAATCCGGACCTTGCGGCGCTGCTCGATGAGAAGATAGGCACGGATTACAGAAAAAATTCGCTCGCGCTCAATGATTTTGCCGATTTTGCGGAGCAGAGCGAAGTTCATCGCCGCCTTGAGAAGATCAAGCAGGACAACAAGAAGCGCTTCGCGAAGTATTATCACAACCTGACGGGCGATGCACTCGATACGGAAAGCATATTCGACATCCAGGCAAAGCGCATACACGAATACAAGCGTCAGCTTCTTAACGTACTCAAGGTTATCACGTATTATAACGAGCTCAAAGAGAATCCGAACTCGTCGCTGCCGCCTCAGACGTTCATTTTTGCCGGTAAAGCGGCGCCCGGGTACTATGTGGCGAAGAACTTCATCGACCTCATCTGGAACATCAGCGCCGATATCGAGTCAGATAAGCGCCTGCGCGACCGTATGAGAGTCGTGTTCCTCGAGGACTACAAGGTATCCGCCGCTGAAATTCTCATGCCGGCGTCCGATATAAGCGAACAGATCTCGCTCGCGGGCAAGGAAGCGAGCGGCACCGGTTGCATGAAGTTCATGATAAACGGCGCGCTCACCGTCGGTACGCTCGACGGCGCGAACGTCGAGATGGCCCAAGCGGTTGGCGAAGATAACATCTATATCTTCGGTCTGCACACGTCGGAGGTCGACGAGCTTTGGTGCAACGGCTATGAGTCGATAAAGTATTATCATGCAAACGATAAGCTCCGCGCCGCAGTCGACAGACTGTCGGCAGGCTTCAACGGCAAGTCGTTCTCCAACATCATGCAGTATCTGCTGCTCGGTCACGGAGTTGCTGACCCGTATATGTGCCTCGCAGATTACGACTCCTATATGGCGGCGTATGAGCGCGCTCTTGCGGACTATGCGAACAAGGACGAGTGGTACAAGAAATCGGTGTATAACATTGCCGGCGCAGGCTATTTCTCCGCTGACCGCAGCATAAAGGAATACGCCGACAGCATCTGGAACATGAAGAGCATCTATTGATCCGCGTCGTTGCAAACAGCCGCATACAATAGAGAACAATTTAACTGACAAGCTGACGAAACGAGGGGATAGCGGGGACGCGAAAGCGTCCCCGCACAAAAGATGAGCGAATACATTGTAGTCCCGCCATATCACCGGCCTACGCTTGAACGGTACATCGTAGGCGACAACGGCGGGCTGACATACACCGATCACGGCGCATTTGACAGGAGTTTGACCGTGCGCTATGAGCTGCGTCTGCCGCGCGCAGTTATGCCGAGAAACGCGGTAATGTACATTTGGCACGAGTCTGGCGGGGACTCAAAAAGGTTTGAAATGGCACGCGAGCGCCTCGAGCGCGACGCGGACCTTTTTGCTGTCACGATCTCGATGGCGGAGCTGGCGGATTCATTCTCGATGAGAACGGGACTGTTCTATTACGCCTTCGATTTCGATTCGCGTTACGGACTGCGTTATATAAGACAGTCGCGTATCGGACTACCGGAGCTTCGCGGCGACGACTTCTCGGACGGCGCGTTTGCGCTGACCGTATACGAGCGCAAATATCCCGCGCCCGAGTCGTGGTACGGAGGCATCATATATCACATATTCGTCGACAGATTCAAATCGTCGGGCAAGTGCGAGCCGAAGCCGTATGCGAAGATGGAACCCGACTGGTACGGGGGGATTAAGGAATTTCCCGCGTATCCGGGCGCGCCTCTCGCAAACGAGTCTTTCTTCGGCGGCGACTTGTACGGCATACGCGACAAGCTCGACTACATCAAGTCGCTCGGCGTGACGTGCATATATTTGTCGCCCGTTTTTGACGCACATTCGAATCATAAATACGATACGGGCAACTATGAACACATCGATTCCATGTTCGGCGGCAAGCGCGCGCTTGACAGGCTTATCGTCGCGGCGAAAAAGCTCGGCATACGCGTGATACTCGACGGCGTGTTCAATCACACCGGCGACGACAGCAAATATTTCAACAAATACGGTCATTACACAGGGCCCGGCGCGTATAACTCCGACAAATCGAAATATTACAAGTGGTACAAATTCTTCGACTATCCTGACGATTATGAATCGTGGTGGGGGATTAAGATTTTGCCGCGAGTCAACAGCAGCGACGAGTCGTACATTGAGTATATCTCCGGCAAGGACGGCATAATCGACAAGTACACGTCGGCGGGGGTCGCAGGCTGGCGTCTCGACGTCGTCGACGAGCTGTCGGACGAATTTGTAGAGAGGCTGGCGCAGAGAGCGCACGAGTCGGCGAAGGACGATGTCCCGCTCGTCATAGGTGAGGTGTGGGAGGACGCGTCATGCAAGATAGCGTACGGGCATCGCAGACGCTATTTCCTCGGCGACCAGCTCGACTCGGTCATGAACTACCCGATGCGGGCGGCGATAATCAACTTCGTC
>CANQMJ010000071.1 GCA_947624945.1 uncultured Clostridia bacterium
CGGGGCAGGGAGTCGTCATGCGCCAGCGGCCCGACGTCGCCTCGGCGTATGTGCGTCCCGCGGAGCGTGCGCTCGCGGCGAGTACTGATATTTCAAAATAGGGGTGGTCGGCAAGAAGTGTGACGAATCGCTGTCCGACCATGCCGGTCGCGCCGACGATCCCCGCGCGAAGCTTTTTCATGTGCGTTGTTCCTTTTGCGTATAAAAGATTTGGTACATTATAGCATAATCGTAAATCGTTGTAAAGGTGAATTTGAAAGTGCGAATGTTTTCTCCGTTTTACACAGATTTTATCGCTGTCCGCCGCGCTTCTTTTTATAAATGCCGCAAGCGGAACAGACTGCGATCGCGGCGCACGAGGCGGTGCATACGTAAACGAACGCGTTTCCGATGCGAACGTAGAGCGTCACGGTGTCGCGCGTCTCGACGTTCGCGACGCCGTATGCGCGCGTCAGAAGCGGCAGCGACGTTATTATCTCGCCCGTCGGGGCGATGATGCACGACAGTCCCGTGTTGCCCGCGCGCAGGACATAGCGCCCGCACTCGACGGCGCGCAGCACCGACTGCGCCGTGTGCTGGTATATGGCGGCGCTGCCGTCGAACCACGAGTCGTTGGTCGAGACTGTCAGTATCTGCGCGCCCGCGCGCACCTCGGAGAGCGCGGCGTCCTCGTAGATGGAATCGAAGCATATGAGCGCGCCGACGTCGCATTTGTCCGTCGGTATCAAAAGCGGTCCGCTGCCGACCGAGATCGTGCCCTCGAAAAGTCCGAGCTCGGAGAGCGGCGGGAACAGTGTGCGCACGAGATCCTCATACGGGACGAACTCGCCGAACGGGACGAGATGGCGCTTTTCGTACACGTGCTCGTCGTCGAGACCGTCGACGCCTTCGACGCCGAACGCGGCGTTATTGCTGAATGTTTCACCGTCGTCGCCCTCGCCGCTCCAGAATCCCGTTGCGATGAGAGTCGTATGCGTCCGCGCCGACAGCGACTCGAGATCGTCGCGCATATATCGGCGCTCGTTTATGCGCCACGGTATCGCCGTCTCGGGCATGACGACCAGCTCCGCGCCGTCGGCGGCGGCGGACTCGGTCAGCGACGAATAAATGGAGAACAGGTTCGCGTAGCTGTCGTCGCGCCATTTGTCCTTCGACGATACGTCGCCTTGCAGCACGGCGGTGGTGATCGTCACGCCGTGTGCTTGGCGCGCAACGTTCATGCATAAAAGACCCGTCGTGATGTTGAGCATCAGCGTCGCGGCGGCGAGCGTGAGCGAGTATATCGACGTCATGCGCTCGCGGCGCTTGGCAAATATGAGTGCGTATGCGGCATAGCCATTGACGGCTAACACCACAAACGAGACGATATACGAACCGAAAAGCGACGCGCTCCCCACCATGGCGGGTGTAAACGATTGCCCGACGGCGAGCCTGCCCCACGGAACGCCCGCCCACGTCAGCGTCTGCGTCCACTCGAAAAAGACGTAGAGCGCCGCATACGAAATCGGCGCCGACATGCGCATCGCGCCGTTTTTGTGCGTGAGAAGATGCGAGCGCGCCATAAGCGCGAACAGCGACGTCTGCCACATCGCACAGACGGCCTGCAGAAGCGGCAGTCCGAGCCATGCGACGACGACGACGACGAGCGCGCCCGCGCGCGATATGTCGGTGAAGTCGAGCGGGTACATGTGCAAAAACCAGTGCCAGACGGTCAGATAATAAGGATAGAAATATGCAAAGCCGACGGCGAGCGAGCGGCGCAGTCTCATTTTCGGTGCGTGCGTGAAGAGAATATACAGATACGGCGTCATTGACAAAAGCTCTGCCCACGCGGGCAGATAAAACGACACGCACAGTCCCGTCGCGACCGCCGACAGCGCGAGCAAAAACGCATACGCGAGCTTTTTTTTCATGTGAACGCCTCCCCCCACTGAATTTAACATGATTATACACCGAAGAAAAATAAATGTAAAGAAGATATCGTCAAGTACGGCGCTCCATGCCGTCGCTTTTCCGAAAGTTTTCAGCTCGAAACGGAAATTAACGATTGCAAACGACGCCGCCGTGTGGTACAATTATTTCAAGAAAATCTGCAAAAGCAAAGGGGACGCAAAATCATGCTGCACGTTTTAGACCATCCGCTCATCACACATAAGCTCACCATCATGCGCGACAAGAACACGGGGACGAAGGACTTCCGCGAACTGCTTTACGAGATCTCGATGCTGATGGCGTACGAGATAACGCGCGACCTGCCGCTCGAAGACGTAGAGATCGAGACGCCCATATGCAAAACGACGGGGCGCATGATCTCGGGCAAAAAATTAGCCGTCGTGCCGATACTCCGCGCCGGACTCGGCATGGCGGACGGCTTTCTCAAGATAGCGCCCGCCGCAAAGGTCGGTCACATCGGTCTTTACCGCGACCACGAAACGGCGAAGCCCGTCCTCTACTATTATAAAATGCCTGAGGACATATCCGAGCGTCTCGTCATCGTCACCGACCCGATGCTCGCAACGGGAGGCAGCGCCGCCGACGCCTTGACGATGCTCAAGAAGAACGGCTGCAAAAACATACGTCTGATGTGCCTCGTCGGCGCGCCCGAGGGTGCGAAGCTGCTCGAGGAGCTACACCCCGACGTCGACATCTACATCGCCGCGATGGACGACCACCTCAACGAGCGCAAGTATATTGTACCCGGTCTCGGCGACGCCGGAGACAGGATATTCGGCACGCTCTGATGCGAACATTCACGATAGGTCCCGACGACGGCGGTCAGCGCCTTGACAAATTTGTAATGAAAGCGACTGTGGGTATGCCGCAGTCGCTTCTCTACAAATATATCCGCAAAAAATGCGTCAAGATCAACGGCAGACGCGCCGAGGCGTCCGATATGGTATCGGCCGGCGACATCGTGACGATGTACGTCTCCGACGAGTTTTTCCCGGGCGCGGACGCGTCGCTGCCGATAGCGTCGATAGTGCCGAAGCTGTCTGTCGCGTATGAGGACGACAACATCATCGTGTGCGACAAGCCGGCCGGCGTGCTCGTCCACGCGGGAGACGCCGACGGCGAGTCGTCGGACGACAAAAACACGCTGATAGGTCATATACAGGCATACCTGTACCGCAAGGGCGAGTACGACCCGACGTCGTCGGCGACGTTCGCGCCCGCGCTATGCAACCGCATCGACCGCAACACGCGCGGTCTCGTTATCGCGGCGAAGAACGCAGAGGCGCTGCGCGAGATGAACGCGATAATACGCGGCGGCTGCATACGCAAGTTTTATCTCTGCGCCGTCCACGGCGTGCCGGAGCCGAGGGAGCGCGAGCTGCGCGGCTGGCTGCGCCGCGAGGGAAACGGCGTGCGCGTTTATGCGTCGCGTCTGCCGGGCTGCAAGGAGATAGTGACGCGGTACCGCGTGCTGAAAGTCGCGCGCGGAGGGGATCTGTCGCTGTGCGAGGTAGAGCTGTTGACCGGTCGCACGCATCAGATACGAGCGCACATGGAGTATATAGGTCATCCGCTGCTCGGAGAGGGCAGGTACGGCAAAAACGAGTCCGATCGCAGACGCGGCTACCGCTCTCAGGCGCTTTGCGCGTATAAGCTGCGTTTCGTGCTCGACGGTTACGACGGCAAGCTTTCGTATCTGCGCGGGCGCGAGATAAAGCTCGACACCGACACTGTCGATTTTATGCGCGAATTCGATTGACGGAAACGCGGTGCGGGTAAATTGTGCAAAAATGACAAAAACAGGCGTGAAATTTTGCGAAATTTCTATGTCTAAAATTTGATTTCGTATCAAATAATTTTTCAAAAGCCCTTGCCTTAAAGGGCTTTTTGTTGTATAATTTGAAAGCTTGGTGTGCGATGAGGCGGAAGGTGGCCGCAAACGGAGCGAAACGCGTGGTTTGCGGGGAATTTCCGCGGAGTATGTCCGACCTGCGAGTCGGGCGGAGCCGGATGCAGTATCGGCTCTGTATCGCCTGCACAAATGAGCATCGGTCTCGGCTCTGTGTCGCCGTCGCCGACGCAATATTTTTGAGCAGGAATGATACGCTCGGAGCCGTGTGCAGCATCGCCCCCGGTAAATCTACATTATATAGGAGGCAGCAACAGTGGCAGCAAACGAAAAGATCAACGTCCGTGTGAAGGGTTACGACCACACGCTCGTAGACGCGGCGGCAGCCAAGGTCGTGGAAGCGGCTAAGGCGAGCGGCGCGGAAGTTTCGGGACCGATCCCGCTTCCGACCGAGAAGCAGGTAGTCACGATCCTGCGCGCAGTCCATATGTACAAGGACAGCCGCGAGCAGTTCGAGCAGAGAACTCACAAGAGACTGATCGTTATCAAAAAGCCGTCCCAGAAGGTCGCAGAGGCTCTGATGAAGGTCGAGCTCCCGGCGGGCGTCGACATCGAAGTCAAGCTCTGAGACAAAAACAGCCCCGGTCCGAACGACGGCGCGCAAAATCACTCTTAAATGCGCGTGCGGTTCGCGATTAGGTCATGTCAGCGCGTGCGGGCGGCTCCCGCAGCTACCAAAGCGTTGACCAATAGCCGAAATCAAGGAGGAAAAAATCAAATGAAAAAGGCCATCATAGGCAAAAAGCTCGGAATGACCCAGATCTTTGACGAAAACGGAAACATGATCCCCGTTACCGTCATCGAAGCGGGTCCGTGCCCGGTCGTTCAGAAGAAGACGGTCGAGACAGACGGATACGAAGCGCTCCAGCTCGGCTTTGAGGACAAGAAGGACTCGAAGCTCACAAAGCCTGAAGCGGGTCATTTCAAAAAGGCAGGCGTTACGGGCAAGCGTCATCTCAAGGAATTCCGTCTTGCAGATTGCAGCGCGTATGAAGCCGGCTCGGTGATCTCCGCCGATACCTTCGCCGCAGGCGAAAAGGTCGATGTTACGGGCATCACGAAAGGCCGCGGATTCACGGGCGCAGTCAAGAGATGGGGCAACGCGACGCTCCGCATGACGCACGGTACCGGTCCTATCCACAGAGAGGTCGGTTCCATGGGCGCTAACTCGACGCCGTCGAGAGTTTTCAAAAATAAAAAGATGGCGGGACAGTACGGAAACGAACAGGTGACCGTGCAGAATCTCGCCGTGATCAAGGTCGACGCGGAAAAGAATCTCATCGCTGTCAAGGGCGCAGTTCCCGGCGCCAAGGGCGGCATTGTGTTCATCCGCGACAGCGTAAAGGCGTAAGAGGGAGGATACAGAACAATGCCAAACTTAAAGGTTGTCGACATGACCGGCAAAGAGGTCGGCGAAATCGAGCTGTCCGATAAGGTCTTTGCGGCTGATGTGAACGGCTCCGTCCTCCACGCGGCAGTCAGAGCGTATCTGCTCAATCAGAGACAGGGCACGCAGTCCACGCTGACGAGAACAGAGGTCAGCGGCGGCGGCAAGAAGCCGTGGAGACAGAAGGACACCGGCAGAGCAAGACAGGGCTCCCGCCGCGCTCCCCAGTTCGTACACGGCGGCGTTGCGCTCGGTCCGAAGCCCCGCTCATATCGCGTGGCTATGAATAAGAAGACGCGCCGCGCGGCGCTCTTCGGAGCTATGTCATCCAAGGTCGCCGAGGGCGACATGATCGTGATCGACAAGATCGCGACAGAAGAATACAAGACGAAGACGATGACGGCTATGCTGTCCGCAGTCGGCGCGAAGAAGAAGTCCCTCGTCGTACTCGACGGAGTCGACGAAAAGGTCATCAAGTCCTTCGCGAACATCCCCGGCGTCAAGACGACACAGTACAATTCCATCAACGTCTACGACATACTGAACTGCGACTCCTTCATCGTTGCTCGCGGCGCGGCAGAAAAAATCGAGGAGGTCTACGCATAAAATGAAATTTGCAGAAGACGTCATAATCGCCCCGATCATCACCGAGGCGAGCATGGGCAGACTCGCTGACAAGAAGTACACGTTCCGCGTGGCTGACGGTGCGACGAAGCCCGAGATCGCGCACGCGGTCGAGGAGCTCTTCGGCGTGAAGGTCTCCGCCGTGAACACGATAACGATGAAGAGAAAGCCCAAGAGAGTCCGCTACCAGTACGGCTACACGTCCGAATGGAAAAAGGCTGTGGTCACGCTGACGGCTGACTCCAAGCCGATCGAATTCTTCGAGGGCATGTATTGATAACGGGAGGAAAGAACAATGGCTACGATCAAATATAAATCAACAACTCCCGGCAGACGCGGCATGACGGTCGCTTCCTTCGAGGAGGTCACCAAGTACACCCCCGAAAAGAGCCTCATAGTCATCAAAAAGAAGCACGCCGGACGCAACAACAACGGCAAGATCACGGTCCGTCACCACGGCGGCGGAAACAAGGTCAAGTACAGGATCGTCGACTTCAAGCGTCAGAATACGGGCGCGGCTACGGTCGTCGGCGTCGAGTACGACCCGAACAGAAGCGCTTACATCGCACTCTTACAGTACGAGGACGGCACAAAGAGCTACATCATCGCTCCAGTCGGCATCAAGCCGGGCGACGTGCTTTACTCCGGTGAGAAGATAGATATCAAGCCGGGCAACACGCTCCCGATATCCGATATCCCGGTCGGCACCGTCATCCACAACATCGAGCTCTACCCCGGCAAGGGCGCGCAGCTCGTTCGTACTGCCGGCGCGCAGGCGCAGCTCATGGCTAAGGAAAACGGCACCGCTCAGGTCCGTCTCCCCTCCGGCGAGGTCCGCCGCGTGCGCCTCGACTGCAAGGCTACTATCGGTCAGGTCTCCAATATCGAGCATGACACCGTCAAGCTCGGCAAGGCAGGCCGCAAACGCCACATGGGCGTTCGTCCCACGGTCCGCGGCTCGGTCATGAACCCGTGCGATCACCCGCACGGCGGCGGCGAGGGCAAGTCTCCTGTCGGTCATCCGGGACCGCTCACTCCCTGGGGTAAGCCCGCTCTCGGATATAAGACGAGAAAGAAGAACGCCCGCACCGAGAAGAACATCGTGAGACACAGAAACGGTAAGTAAGGAGGACTTGAAAAATGAGCAGAAGCTTAAAGAAAGCGCCGTTCGTTGAGGAAAAGCTCTTCGCAAGAATCAGCGCGATGAACGAAAAAGGCGAGAAAAAGGTTCTCAAGACTTGGAGCCGTGCATCTACGATCTATCCCGAGTTCGTCGGTCACACGATAGCCGTTCACGACGGCAAAAAGCATGTTCCGGTGTATGTCACCGAGGATATGGTGGGACACAAGCTCGGCGAGTTCGCTCCTACGCGTACCTTCAAGGGTCACGCCGGTTCGAAGACATCGAACAACGGCAAGTGATCCCGTCACAACACAGAATTTACGGAGGTAAAACCTACACATGGAAGCTGTTGCATATTTGAAATATGTGCGCGTTACGCCTTCTAAGGTAAAGGGTGTGCTCGATCTGATACGCGGTAAGGACGTGGATGTCGCTATGGGTATTCTCAAAAATACGCCTAAGGCCGTCTGCGAGGATCTTATCAAGCTTTTAAAGAGCGCAACCGCTAACGCGGAAAACAATTTCGAGATGGATAAAGACAATCTCTACATCTCCGAATGCTTCGTATGCCCCGGCCCGCCGAGGTCGAGACGCATGAACCCGAGAGCGAAGGGAAGCGGAGACATAATCACTAAGAGAACGTCGCATATCACACTCAAGGTAAAAGAAAAGGAATAAGGAGGATAAATAACAATGGGTCAGAAGGTTAATCCGCACGGAATGCGTGTGGGCGTTATCAAAGACTGGGACTCCCGTTGGTACGCCTCCGACGAGAAGTTCGGCGATACGCTCGTTTCCGACTATAATCTCAGAAAGTTTCTCAAGAAGAAGCTCTACAACGCCGGCGTTCCGAAGATAGAGATCGAACGTGCGAACGGCAGGATCAAGGTCACGATCCACTGCGCGAAGCCCGGTCTCGTTATCGGTCCGAAGGGCGCGGCTATCAACGAGCTCAAAACGACTATCGAGCAGATGGCGGGCATGCCCGCGTCCGTCTCCGTCGTCGAGATAAGACAGATAGACCTCGACGCACAGCTCGTCGCAGAGAACATCGCGGGACAGCTTGAACGCCGTATCGGCTTCCGCCGCGCGATGAAGCAGTCGATAGCTCGCACGATGAAGTGCGGTGCGAAGGGCATCAAGACGTGCTGCTCCGGCCGTCTCGGCGGCGCCGAGATCGCGAGAGTCGAGCACTATCACGAGGGCACGATCCCGCTGCAGACGCTGCGCGCCGACATCGACTACGGCTTCGCCGAGGCGAACACGACGTACGGCAAGATCGGCGTCAAGGTCTGGATCTACAAGGGCGAGGTCCTTCCCGAGATACAGAGATCCTCGAACGCTCCCGCAGCTCCGCGCGACAGACGCGACAGGAGAGACAGACGCTCCGGCGAGCGCCGTGACAGACGTGACGGCGACAGACGCGGTCCGCGCGGCGACAGAGGCGACCGCGGCAACCGTCCGAATCGCGGCGAGAGAACGGAAAGAAACGACAGAGGTCCGAGAGAAGGGGGCGCAAGGTAAACTATGTTAATGCCTAAGAGAGTCAAATACAGACGCGTCCAGCGCGGACGTATGAAGGGCGAGGCACATCGCGGCAATACCCTTGCATACGGCGAATACGGACTCGTCGCGCTCGAACCCGCGTGGATCACGAGCAATCAGATCGAGGCCGCCCGTATCGCTATGACGCGTTACACGCGCCGCGGCGGTAAGGTGTGGATAAAGATATTCCCCGACAAGCCGGTAACGGAAAAGCCTGCCGAGACCCGAATGGGTTCCGGTAAGGGCTCGCCCGAATACTGGGTGGCGGTCGTCAAGCCCGGACGCGTTATGTTCGAGATGGGCGGCGTCACGGAGGACGTCGCTAAAGAGGCTATGCGTCTCGCGTCTCACAAGCTGCCGATCAAGTGCAAGTTCGTTGCAAAGGACGGCGCAGACGCCGACACAGAGAGTGAAGGAACAGAGGAGGCATAAATAGAGATGAAAGCAAAAGAACTCCGCGAAATGACCTCCGAGGAGCTCAACGGCAAGCTCAAGGAGCTTAAGGGCGAGCTTTTCAACCTCCGTTTCCAGCACGCAATTAAACAGCTTGACAACACGCACAAGATCGTGGACGTCAAGCGCGACATCGCTCGTGTAATGACCATACTTCACGAGAAGGAAGCATAAGGAGGACGTGTCATGAGTGAAGAACGCAATATGCGCAAGACCCGTACAGGCATCGTCGTTTCCGACAAGATGGACAAGACGGTAGTCGTCGCCATCAAGGACAACGTACGTCACCCGCTGTACGGCAAGATCATAAAACGCACCTCGAAGATACACGCGCACGACGAAAAGAACGAGTGCGGTATCGGCGACCGTGTGTCGGTGATGGAGACGCGTCCGCTCTCCAAGACGAAGAGATGGCGCGTTGTCGAAGTCATCGAAAAGGCTAAATAATTAGGAGGACACGACGGAATGATTCAGCAACAGTCGTATATGAAGGCTGCCGATAATACCGGCGCCAAAGAGCTAATGTGCATTCGTGTTCTCGGCGGTACAGGCAGACGTTACGCCAACGTCGGAGACGTTGTCATCTGCACGGTGAAAAAGGCTACTCCGGGCGGAATGGTCAAGAAGGGCGAGGTCGTTACTGCGGTCGTAGTCCGCACCGTTCACGGCGTTAAGCGCCCGGACGGTTCCTACATCCGCTTCGACGAGAACGCAGCCGTCATCATCAAGGAAGACAAGAACCCGAGAGGAACACGTATATTCGGGCCGGTCGCCCGCGAGCTTCGCGAGAAGGATTATCTGAAGATCCTCTCCCTCGCTCCGGAAGTGCTGTAAACGGAGGTATCGGAAATGGAAAACAAGAAGATGAACATCAAAAAAGACGATACCGTCGTAGTTATCTCCGGCAACGACAAGGGCAAGCGCGGCAAGGTCGTCGCAACGTCCCCGAAAGAGGGCAAGGTCATCGTGCAGGGCGTGCATATCGTCCACAAGCATGAGAAGCCGAAGCGTCAGGGCGACGCGGGCGGCATCATCGACGTCGAGGGCGCTATCTACGCATCCAAGGTCCAGCTCTGGTGCCCCAAGTGCGGCAAGGGCGTTCGTATCAAGCACAAGCTAACCGAGGACAAAGACGGCAAACAGAAAAAGGTCCGCGTCTGCGCCAAGTGCGGCGAGGAACTTTAAGTCGGAGGAACGGTAAATGGCAACTGCAAGATTGAAAACAACTTATAAAGAAGAGATCGCGCCGGCTCTGATGAAGAAATTCGAGTATAAGAGCCCGATGCAGATCCCGAAGCTCGAGAAGGTCGTAGTCAACGTCGGCTGCGGCGACGCGAAGGACAACGCAAAGGTAGTCGACAACGTGATCGAAGAACTCACGCAGATCACGGGTCAGAGAGCAGTCCCGACGACGGCTAAGAAGTCGGTGGCTAACTTCAAGCTCCGTGCGGGCATGAAGATCGGCGCGAAGGTAACGCTCCGCGGCGACATCATGTACGAGTTCATCGACAAGCTGTTCAACTTCGCGCTCCCGAGAGTCCGCGACTTCAAGGGCATCAACCCGAACGCGTTCGACGGACGCGGCAACTATGCGCTCGGTCTCAAGGAACAGCTTATATTCCCCGAGATCGAGTACGACAAGATCGACAAGATCCGCGGCATGGACATCGTGTTCGTCACGACTGCACAGACGGACGAGGAAGCAAAAGAGCTGCTCACGCTTATGGGCGCTCCGTTTGAAAAATAAAAGGGAGGGTAAAGCAAAAAATGGCAAAGACAGCTATGAAATTAAAGCAGCAGAGACCGGCGAAGTTCTCGACTCGCAGTTACAACCGCTGCAAGATCTGCGGCCGCCCTCACGCTTATCTTCGCAAGTACGGCATCTGCCGTATATGCTTCCGTGAGCTCGCGTACAAGGGACAGATCCCCGGCGTGAAGAAGGCGTCCTGGTAACAGTCAGCCGCAAAAAATCGAATTCCGGTGCCCGGCCGGAAACGGACCGACGGTCCGTTTGACCGCGGGCATGCAGCCGCGAGGTGCGGCGGCAAGATAATATAACTTGCAAAGGAGCAAACAAGCAATATGCAAATGTCAGATGTAATCGCCGATATGCTCACGCGCATCAGAAACGCTAACAGCGCAAAGCATGAGACCGTTGACATCCCGGCGTCAAATCTCAAGAAGTCCATCGCTGAGATACTTCTCACCGAGGGCTACATCAAAAGCTATCAGATCATCGAGGACGGCAAGCAGGGCATTATCCGCGTGACGCTGAAGTATGAGGGCAAGCAGAGAGTACTGCGCGGTCTGCGCCGCGTATCGAAGCCCGGTCTTCGTATCTACAGCAGCTGCGAGGATATGCCTAAGGTGATGAACGGTCTCGGCATCGCGATCGTGTCCACGTCCAAGGGCATCATGACGGACAGACAGGCAAGAGCCGCTCACGTTGGCGGCGAAGTCCTCGCGTTCGTGTGGTAAGGGGGTATACGACATGTCAAGAATAGGCAGAAAAGAAATAGTTATCCCCGCAGGCGTCGACATCAAGGTCGAGGAGGGCAACAAGGTCACCGTCAAGGGACCTAAGGGAACAGTCACACAGGTGCTGCATCCGAGAATGACCGTTTCGGTCGAAGGCAATGTCGCACACGTGACGCGTCCGACCGATGAGAAGGAAGACAAGTCTCTGCATGGTCTTACGCGCACGCTTCTGCACAACATGGTAGTCGGCGTGTCGGAGGGCTACGAGAGAAAGCTTGAGATAGTCGGTACAGGCTACAGAGCGGCTCTCAACGGCAAGACGCTCGTCCTTAACCTCGGTTATTCGCACGATATAAAGGTGGAGCCCGAAG